>JANZPQ010000026.1:0-3840 GCA_038040945.1 Desulfobulbaceae bacterium
TCGCACCTTTATCCAGCTCTGCGAAATAGACAGCCCGTCCCGCAGGGAAAAAGGGGTGTCCGACTACCTGCGCAGGACCTTTGATCAACTGGGAGCCGTGAGCATCATCGAGGATCTCTCTGCGGCACAGACCGGCTCTGACTGCGGCAATCTCATCATCTCCATTCCAGGAAATTCAAGAAACAAAGCGGATCAGGAAACGATTTTTTTTGCCTGTCACATGGACACGGTGGAGCCTGGTTGCGGGGTAGAGGTGGTGCAAAAGGGCGACATCTTCACCAGCCGCGGCGACACCGTGCTCGGCAGTGACGACAAATCCGGGATCGCCGCCCTCATTGAGCTGATCCGGATACTCCGGGAAAATAAGATCGACCATGGGCCGATAGAGCTGCTGTTCACCACCTGCGAAGAGATAGGGCTGCTCGGGGCCAAGGCCCTTGATTGCGCCAGGCTGACCTCCCAGTATGGCTACGCCCTCGACTCAACAGGCATTGACCGGATCATAACCGGGGCGCCCGCCGCCAACAAACTCAAAATCGAAGTCCACGGTATCGCAGCCCATGCCGGACTCCATCCGGAACAGGGGATCAGCGCCCTCTGCCTGACGGCAAGCGCCATTGCCAAGCTCCGCCTGGGACGTATTGATGAGGAATCAACAGCCAACTTCGGCCTCATTCATGGGGGAGTGGCGACCAACATCATCCCGGACCATATCACCATTGAAGGTGAGGTGAGAAGCCATTCCCTGCAGAAACTGGCCGCTCACACCGAAGAAATCAAGCAGACCTTTCAACAGGTGGTCGAAGGCTGGCCGCTCCCGCTCGCGTCAGGTAAGCAAGACGCCGCCGAGCCATCGGTTACGATCAACATTCAACTGGAATACCCGGCCATGCGTCTTGAGATGCACGATCCGGTGCTGGCACGAGTCAAACAGGCCGGTATGAATCTGGGTCGTAACTTAGAATTTCAGATTGCCGGCGGCGGCAGCGACGCCAACATCCTCAACAGCTTCGGCCTGCCCACCGCCATCATCGCCACCGGCATGGACAAGGTTCACACCACAGACGAATGCCTTGACCTGAAAGACCTGATCCGCCTGACAGAGCTGCTCTTCGCCATTGTTGCTGCCTGAGCGGCCACCTGAGACTTACACCTTTTCTCAAGCCAGCTCACACAAGCTCTATCTGCCCTGGGGCGCCGGCGACGATCTCACCTATCTCGGCACAGGCCAGGGGGTATCCCTGGGCCCGCATCTCCTGGAGGATAGCGGCGGCAGCAGTCGGGCTGGCGGCAATCAGGAGACCGCCGGATGTCTGCGGATCGAACAGAATCAGCTCGAGCGCATCCTGCTCAGGCCGTCTGCCCGTAAGTGCCTGCACATAATGCTTCCTGTTGACATGCGCACCTTCCGGGATAATCCCCATATCAACAAAGTCCCTCACCCCTTCCAGCACCGGAATCTGCTCGCCAAAGATCCTGGCTGCCACCCCTGAGGCAAAGAGCATCTCGGAGAGATGGCCCAGCAGCCCGAAACCGGTAATATCCGTACAGGCATGCACCGCTTCTCCACGGCCCCGCACCTCCTGCACGACCTCCGCTGCCAGCCGGTTCAGGGTAACCATCACCTCGACAATGCGGGCCTCCACCTCAGGACCTGCCAGATTCCCCTTGATGGCCGTTGACAGGATGCCAAGACCCAGCGGCTTGGTCAGGAGCAATCGATCACCGGGACGGGCCCCAGCATTGAGCAGAACCTGATCGGGATGCACCACACCGGTGACTGAGAGACCATATTTCAATTCACTATCTTCAATAGAATGACCACCAACCAGCAGGGCACCTGCCTCCTGAACCTTATCTAAGCCCCCGCGGATCACCTCCCGGAACACCGACATATCCATGGTCTTCACCGGACAGGCGAGGATATTCATGGCCAGGAGCGGCCGGCCACCCATGGCATAGACGTCACTCAGGGCGTTGGCTGCTGCGATCTGGCCAAAGCTGAAGGGGTCGTCGACAATGGGGGTGAAAAAATCCAGGGTCTGGATCAGGGCCGTCTCATCATTGAGTCGATAGACCCCGGCATCATCGCAGGTTTCAGCACCCACAATCAGATTCGGATCTTTAGGCAGGGTAATTCCGCACAGTATCTGACCCAGGTCCCCCGGGCCAAGCTTGGCCGCTCAACCGGCAGCTTTTACAGTACTTGTCAGCTTTATCATTTTTCCTCTTCTCTCATTCTTCACATTCTTCAACATGGTATTCCAAGGACAGTTCAATAGAAAAAAAGTAGCAGACCCTTCTTTCTTGTTGAATTTCTGCAGAACTTCATTATAAATGATTAGTATCAGATTTGATTGAAAGGCACAAAGGTAATTTCCTCTTTGTGCCTTTCCCTATTTGGGTGGCTGGAAGGAATCCGGCACAGCTTCCTGGAAACCATGACGAAACAACCCTTGCTTTCCTGACGGTTTCGTCGCAGCTCCTTATACATTTTTTGTCTGTAAAATTATTAACTTATTTTACTCAAACGACTTACGAGAAAGAGATTATGACAAACGACAAAGGACAGCAACCAGAATCAGGTCGACCAAGGCATGAATGTGGTGTTTGCGGTATCTTCGGCCATGAGGATGCGGCAAAGCTTACCTATTTTGGACTCTATGCCCTCCAGCACCGGGGGCAGGAAAGCGCTGGAATTGTTTCCTCAGATGGGAAAAAGGTCTCTATTCATAAAGACATGGGCCTGGTTCCAGAGATTTTTACCGAATCGATCCTCCAGGGTCTGCCTGGACACATGGCAGCCGGTCATGTCCGCTACTCGACCACCGGCTCCTCTCATATCACCAATACCCAGCCACTGCTGATAACCCACAGGGGAACGACCCTGGCCGTTGCTCACAATGGCAACCTGGTCAACGCCATTGAACTGCGGCATGATCTTGAAGACAAGGGCTCCATCTTCCAGACCGGTATGGACAGTGAGGTGGTGCTCCACCTTATGGCGCGCACCACCCATCTGGGCCTGGACCGCGCCCTGAGCGAATCTTTCTCCTGCCTCAAAGGGGCCTACTCCATCCTGCTCATGACCCAGGACACCCTGGTGGCCGTTCGTGACCCGGGTGGTTTCAGGCCGCTCTGCCTGGGAAAACTCAATAATGGCGGCTGGGTTGTCGCCTCAGAGACCTGTGCCTTTGATCTGATTGAGGCAAAGTATGTTCGGGATATCGAGCCGGGTGAGATGCTTATCATCACCAAGGACGAGGTGCGCTCCATCTTCCCTTGGCCCAAACAGAAGCCCAGCTTCTGTATCTTTGAACAGGTCTATTTTGCACGGCCTGACTCGGATATATTCGGCATCAATGTCTATGAATCCCGAAAACGGATGGGAGAGATCCTGGCCCGCGAATTCCCCATCGACGCTGATTTTGTCATGCCCTTCCCCGACTCAGGGAACTATGCGGCCCTTGGCTATTCACAGGCATCCGGTCTGCCCCTGGAGATGGGCATGATCCGTAATCATTATGTGGGCAGAACCTTCATCCATCCCACCCAATCCATGCGCGACTTCAACGTCAGGGTCAAGCTCAATCCGGTCCGCTCTCTTCTCAAAGATAAACGGATTGTCATCGTCGAAGACTCAATTATCAGGGGAACCACCGGCAAAAGCAGGGTCCGCTCGCTGCGCGACGCTGGAGCCAAAGAGGTCCACATGCTGGTCAGCTGCCCGCCAACCCGCAATGCCTGCTATTATGGCATTGATTTTCCCTCTTCAACAGAACTGATTGCCGCCAAGCGTTCTGTACCTGATATTGCCGACTATCTGGGTCTGGACTCGCT
>JANZPQ010000027.1:0-3035 GCA_038040945.1 Desulfobulbaceae bacterium
TTTTTTTCTTAGAACCGCTTATCAGTAAGCGGTTCTAAAAGGCGTACCAATAAGACAAGGCCGAAAAAAAAATTATCCTCTCGACATTCAGCGATTCACCATACAGGCCATTATTGTGGATACCAGTCAACCCCGATTTTCCGCACCACATTAAAGCCACCACTCAAGACCAGACTGTTTTGCAACCCCACACTGTCCAGGAAACTCTGGATCTCAAAAGAGCGGGTTCCGGCATCACAGAGCAGAATCATGGTCTTATCTGCCGGCAGTTCCTGATACCTGGCCCGCACCTCGTTATAGGGGATGGCCAACCATCGTTCTGAACCGAATTTCTCAACAAAGGGTCCGACCTCCTTTGGGTGTCTGATATCGAGGGCAACCCAGCCTGGTTGCGTAGAAAAATCCTTCATCCACTGTAAAAAAGATACCATTGGGATCTTGCGCAGGCGGCCATCACAAATATTATCGGCCACATAGGCGACGGCATTAATGGAATCGATGGCCGCGGAAAAAGGCGGCGCATAGGCCATTTCCAGTGTGCCGAAATCATCTATGGTGGCCCCCGTACCAACAAGAGCTGCGGCCGCATCAATACGAGCCGAGATGCCATCCCCCATGGGACCGAAGCCCTGGAGCCCAAGAACCCGCCTGGTCCGCCGGTCAAAGACCATCTGGAAGACCACGTTATCGACAGTAGGAAAAAAATGGGCCCGGTCGGACGGGGCGGTCAAGGCCACATCCGCATCATAGCCCTCAGCCAAGGCCACGTCATGGCTCAACCCGGTGGCGCCGATACAGACATCAAAGGCCTTCATGATAAAACTGCCCACGGCCCCCTTGAAGACAGAAGGAATGCCGGCCATGTTATCGCCAGCCACCCTGCCCTCTTTATTGGCAAGGGAACCAAGGGGTGCGTAGAATTTCTTGCCTGAAACCAGATGACGGACCTCGACACAATCTCCACCGGCATAGATAAGGGGATCCGATGTCTGCATCCGCTCATTGACCACGATCGCGCCCATGGGCGAAATCTGAAGTCCGCACTCACGCGCCAGCTCTGAACGGGGACGGACACCGGTAGCCATGATCACCAGATCAGCATCAATGGTGCGAGAGTGGGTGCGAACTCCTGTCACCTTGCCTTCCTCTCCTAAGATCTCGGCTGCGCCCTCGCCGAGCAGAACCGTCACTCCTTTATCACGCAGATGCCTTGTAAGCATGGCTGCCATAGGAAAATCAACGATCCTTGGCAGGAGCTGATCCATGAACTCAAGCAGGGTCGTCTCCACCTCCCACATATCAGTCAAGGCCTCCGCCATCTCAACCCCAATGGCACCTCCACCAATGACAACCGCACGCGCCACCTTGCCGCCGGCTATCCTCTTCTTGATCTCAATGGCCTTATGCAGATTACTGAGGGTAAAGACACCATCGAGATCCACTCCAGGGATCGGCAGGACAAAGGGACGACTGCCGGTGGCCAGCATCAGCTTATCATAGGCGATACTCTGTTTGACCCCGCTCTCCACATTCTCAACCTGCACGATTTTATTCTTCCGGTCAATGGCCAGGGCCCGGGTCAGGGTCAGGGTCTTCACCCCTTTGGCATCCTGGAAAAAACTTTCATTCCGCACCATATGAAAACTGGTCGAACGCAGCTCCGACTCATCAGACACATCTCCAGAGACATAATAAGGGATACCGCAGCCGCCATAGGAGATCAGACTGTCCTCATCAATAATGGTCACATCCGCGTCCTGCATCAATCGCTTGACCCGGCATGCTGCCTTAGGGCCTGCCGCCACCCCTCCGATAATGACAATTCTCTCGCCCGTTTTTTCACTCATACTGTTTCTCCATTTTTCGTCACTGTTTAATATAAAGACACCTCAAACCCCATGCCAATCAGCGTGTCAGCGTGAAATCAAGATCCGGGCAAGACAATGGTAAAGGTTGTCCCTTCTCCCTCTTTACTCTCAACGCTAATGGTACCATCATGGTGTTCAATAATATTACGGCTTATGGTAAGACCAAGTCCTGTCCCTCTGTTTTTATCGGTAAAGAAGGGCTTGAAGATCTGATCTGTCATTTCGGCAGACATCCCCTTGCCGTTGTCCCGAATCATAACCTTCACCGCTCCAACCGCATCGTCTCCACCGATGCTGGTCACCTGCAACACCCCCTGCTCCTCCATGGCCTGCAGACCATTGACCAGGATATTCAGCAGGGCCCGGTAGAACATCTCTTGATCCAGATCGATTGGAGCAAGGTCTGGATCAAGCTCGGCCCGCAACTCGACATTTTTTTCTCTGGCACTGGGTTCAATAAACTGCAAGGCCCGACGGATCACGCTATTGACATCAACCTTTGACAATTTGGGTTCCTGAGGTTTCGCGAAATCAAGAAACTCCATAACAATATTATTCAGCCGTGTGGTCTCGTCCACAATAATCCTGGCCAACTGCTCATTGCCTGGAGCTACCTTTTTAATCCTCTTTTCCAGAAGCTCAGCGGTGCTTCTGACGATCCCCAAGGGACTTTTGATCTCATGGGAGACCGTAGCCACCATGGTGCCCAGCTGGGCAAGCTGTTCCGACTGGTTCAATTTTTCCTCTAGGCGAAGCCTTTCAGTTGCCCGAATCTCCATAATCCTGTCACCACGACTGACAATAGTACGAAGGACAAGAAAGAGCACAGCCATAATAATGCTGGAGACCAGAATAATTCTCCCCTGCAATTCGATGATGGCGCCATACTCTTTGGACAGATCCTGGGTAATCTCTATAACCCCCATTATCTGTGGACTTGAAGTGCTGCTGCTACTGACCTGACGAAAGGGAATATAGGTCTTGAGTTGACATTGAGCCGAGAGAGCGCCGGGCAGCAGACTCCAGAGGGAACCACTGAAGACAATCTGGGAATTGGAATTGTTTTTCAGGGCCTTCTGATATTCAACCCCTCCCATATCTTTCTTTCCCACAAGTTCCGGCCGCGTCGAGTAAGAAATAATATTGATACTGGAGTCATAGATGGTG
>JANZPQ010000028.1:0-3432 GCA_038040945.1 Desulfobulbaceae bacterium
AGACAAGCCCATTCCCCTTGTGGGGGAATGGGCTTGTCTTGTTTTAAGCCGCTGTAAAAAAAACAACATGACCATTAAAAGGAACCGCAGCGGTATAAAAAGCCGTAACAAAATTGACATAAATGGCCATGTCATTCCCTAACGGCTCCCGAGGACTCCGGTTCAAGATGATAAAACTGGCACTTAGAAAATTAAAGCCAGGGGTTCCCAGACGAATTCATCTATTGCTGGCAGCCGTTCTGTGGAGTGTAATAGGAAGCATACTTATGTTTCGAGGAATCTCCTGGTTGACAGACGTTGATAGACTCTGGATTATGGTTCCAGCCGTCATTGCCGGGACCTTGAAATCATTTCTTATCCTTGACAAGAGTGCAAGAAGAGGAGTGCATCGTATTCTTGAGATGGCCGATGGGAGCTGCCTGGGAGCGGTCTATTCGATAAAAACATGGCTATTAATTATGCTCATGATGGGAGCCGGCATGCTGCTACGCCACTCCGCCCTGCCCGGAGAATTATTGGGCGCCCTCTATGTAGCAATAGGCTGGGCCTTGTTTTTTTCCAGCCGGCATGCCTGGCAACAGATATCTGACCAGTGGAAAGAACTGTGATTCATCCTTCGGCATCTTCCAGATCTTTTAATCAGGTCTCTATTGATTCCTCTGCCCTCTACGAAAATTTCAGGATATTGCAGCAACGAGTCGGCCGGGATATGCGGATCATGGCCATGGTCAAGGCTGATGCGTATGGACACGGGATGGTCCAGGCCGCACTCAATTTTGCCAAGGCAGGATGTGACTGCTTTGGAGTCGCAGAGATCAGCGAAGGAGTCACCTTACGACGCGCCGGCATCCAGGGTCAGATCTTTGTGCTCCTGGGTTTCCAACCCTCTCAGGAACAGCTCTTTTTTGACTATGACCTGACCCCGGTCGTCTTTGATTCTCAGGCACTGAAACTGCTCTCGCAGGCCGCAATGAGAAACGGAAAGGAATTGGCTGTGCACCTTAAGGTCGATTGCGGCATGGGAAGACTGGGCATCATGCCTTCTGAAGTACAGGATTTTCTGGCCCAGATAGAGGTATCTCCCGGACTCTCTCTTGCCGGGATCATGAGCCATTTTCCCATGGCTGATACCCCTGCGTCCAGACATACCCTGGAGATGTATCAAAGATATAAAGAAATCTGTACACAATCGCTTACGCACCCCCCTGTTCTTTGTCATATCGCCAATTCCGGAGCAGCCCTTTATTTCCCTGAGACCAGGTGCGACATGGTACGTCTGGGCATATCCCTCTATGGCTATTATCCTGATGGAGCAGAGGGCAGGCAACACGAAGGAGCAGAAACACTTGTTCCGGCCATGTCTTTTACAACTCGGGTCGTGCAGGTAAAATCGGTGCCGCCTGGAACCGGAATCAGCTATGGCCATTCCCATATCACCGCCCAAGAAACCAGGATAGCTGTTCTGCCGGTTGGCTATGGTGATGGATTCCTTCGCACCTTGTCCAACAAAGCGCAAGTGCTTATTAAAGGACAGCGGGCCAGGATTATTGGCCGGGTCTGCATGAACCTGTGCATGGCCGACATCTCAGAGATTCAAGGGGTTGAAACGGGTGATCAGGTGGTGATCCTGGGATCCCAGGGAGCAGAGACAATCACTGCCGATGAAATTGCAGAATGGATGGGGACGATCTCCTATGAAGTCCTCTGCCTCTTTGGAAACAACAATGAAAGAAACTACAACTAATTGATAATTGAGAAAAACATGATACGACAACGTTTAAAACACGTCGTTGACGCCTGTTTCGAGCAAGGGGTCAGGACAGGAAAATGGCCCGCGGATCAGGCTGGAAAATATACGCTGGAAGTCCCTAAACGGGAGGGCCAGGGGGATTTTTCAACCAATATGGCCCTCATCCTTGCCGGCAAGGGAAAAAACAACCCGCGGCAGATCGCAACCGATGTCGTGGCCCTTCTTGAAAAAGAGACGGAGCTCATTGATCATCTGGAGATTGCCGGGCCCGGCTTTGTCAATATCTTCTTGAAAGAAGGAATCTGGCAACAGGCACTTTTTCCAGTGCTCGACCAGCGAGACCATTTTGGTCTCTCCACGATTGGCAATGGCAGAAGGGTCATGGTGGAGTTCGTCAGTGCCAATCCCACCGGCCCTCTCAGTGTTGGTCATGGTCGCCAGGCCATCCTTGGTGATGCCATTGCCCGTCTACTGACGGCAACCGGCCACGATGTCTACCGTGAATATTATTTTAATGATGCCGGCAGGCAGATGCGGGTTCTTGGCGAATCAACACGGGCCAGGTATCTGGAACTTCTTGGTCTGCCCAGTGAGTTTCCGGAAGATGGCTATCAAGGTGCTTACATCCAGGATATTGCCGGAGAGATGATCGCAGAGCATGGAGACGCCCTCAAAGACCACGCGAATGTTGCTCCCTTCACGCAAAAGGCCAAAGAGTCGATTTTCAAGGATATCAGCGGAACCCTTGAGCGAATGGGGATCGTCTTTGACAACTATTTCAACGAACACACCCTCTACGAAAATGGTCACGTTGACTCAGTGGTCGCTGAGCTCAGAAAAAAAGGACTGGTCTATGAGAAAGAGGGGGCGACCTGGTTCAAGACCACCGAATTTGGCCAGGAACAGGATCGGGTCATCATCAAGAGTTCAGGCGAACCCACCTACCGTCTGCCTGATATCGCCTATCACCGGGAAAAATTCCGGCGTAACTTTGACTGGCTGATCAATGTCTTTGGATCGGACCATATTGCCACCGTCCCTGACGTGATGGCCGGGCTACGGGCCCTTGGCTATGATGATTCCAAGGTCACTGTAGTTCTCCATCAATTCGTGACCCTGACCCGCGACGGCAAACAGGTGAAGATGTCTACCAGAAAGGCGACCTTTGTCACGGTCGACGAACTCCTTGACGAGGTTGGAGTTGACGTGGCCCGCTTCTTTTTCATGATGCGCAAGGCCGACAGTCAGCTGGAATTCGATCTTGATCTGGCCACCAAGGAGAGTCAGGAAAATCCGGTCTATTATGTCCAGTATGCCCATGCCAGGATCTGCTCTATACTCCGCCAGGCCGGGGAAAAGGGAGTGGAGAAACTCCCCTTGGCAGATATAGATATCTCCCTGCTTGCCGAACCGGAGGAGTTGCACTTACTGAAGAGCATGGACGCCTTTCCGGCCATGATTGAAGACGCAGCCCTCGGTCTTGCCCCCCACCGGGTCATCTTCTTCCTGATGGATCTTGCAGGTCAGTTCCATAGCTATTATAACAAACATAAAGTCATTACCGAGCGTCTTGACCTCAGCCAGTCCCGGCTCTGCCTGATTGAGGCCTTACAGGTAGTCTTCCAGAACGGACTGCGAATCGTCGGCCTGACTGCTCCGGAAGAGATGTGACAGGATCGTTA
>JANZPQ010000029.1:0-5590 GCA_038040945.1 Desulfobulbaceae bacterium
AAATGGGTACCAAAATGGCCACAAAGTTCCTCAAGGCGATTGGCAACAGCAAAACTTGAGCCGAATTTCGCCATTCTGGAACCAAGCCTTGCTTCGATGATACGTCCAAGAAAAATCCCCATACGGGTTGGGGCCAGGGTGCCGTCGGCAACAGCCTCTGCCATTCTCATAGCTCCCTCCAGGGCCCGAGTACAAACCCCGGAGCAGTCTTCTTCTCCTGATCGCTTATCAAAAATTACCAGGTTGCCATCGCCGGCAGAAGGTTCGATCTCCAGAGGCAGACTTCCTTCACGATAGACAAGATCATTTATTCTGCCATGATAGTCGATCAGGAAGTCCATGATCTCCTCCGGGGTCATTCCAGAGGTTTGTCGGGAATACTGGACCATGTCGGTCATCAGGATAACAACTTCCCTTTCCGGTCCGTTTGTCAGCATGTTTTCTCGGTCATTGACTGATGAATAGTAATTTAATAGCTTAAATTGAATCTGACAGGTACGATTGAAAAATCGATAAGCCGTTAGCTTAAAATAACTGTCTCATCTCTATGAAAAGAACGGCAGCAGGAATCACGGAAAAAATCAGGAATGTGACATTTACTTCCTGACGGCCCCTGCCTGTCAAACCAGGCCTGAACCACTACAAAAAAGATAACAAAACATCCTTGGAAGACTTTCTCCTCCAGCACAGCCTGACAGCGCTCTTTGTCATCAGTTTCCTGGCGGCAACCATCCTGCCGCTCGGCTCCGAATGGCTGCTGGTCGCCCTGATCTTACGGGCATACCAGCTAGAAGATGTGATTATGGTGGCAACCCTGGGCAACTTCCTGGGGGCCTGCACTACTTACGGCATCGGACTCTGGGGTTCCTCCTGGCTGACAACAAAGATCCTGCGCATCGATGAGGTCAGGTTTAATAAAACGGTTACCCTCTACCGGAAATATGGTTCCTGGTCGCTCCTGCTCTCCTGGGTTCCCATCATCGGCGACCCGCTTTGCCTCGTCAGCGGCACATTACGCCTGAACTTCCTGTTATTTTCTCTTCTCACATTCAGCGGCAAATTAGGCAGATATATTGCTGTTGCCACCGTTACCGTCACTACTATGGGGTAATTCCCCCGAGTCCCTTACAGTTTCTAAAAAAGGTCATTATCGAGAATCAAAGAGGAAAGAGAGATCACACCGACAAGTTCTCCCTTATCTTCAACCGGTGCTCTTCGAATACCGGCCCTGCAGATCAAACGGGCCACATAACGTATGTCCATATCAGCCGGCACGGTGATAATAGGCTTGGTCATGATCTCGTAGACATTCACTTCACTTGCTGAACGACCGGGGATAATCACACCTTTAACAAAATCCTGGATGACCAGTATACCCCAGGCGTCGTCGGCATGTCGTTTTTTAACAAGCAGAGAGGCTACTTTTTCAGAACGCATTTTATCCACAGCCTCCTTGGCTGTGGCCATACCGTCAATAGAAACGATCCCCTTATGCATCACGTCTCTTGCCCGAATTATTGCAGTGCTGCCAGGTACCATAGTTTTCTCCTTATACAAGAATAAAGACCACTCCCTTATGCCATTTTGGCTCTTCAGATGGCCATGTTACTTTTTTACAACGGCTTAAAAATAACTTTCCCGAACTTCTTCTTTAAATTTTTCAATCTGGCTTTCCAGGCCCACAACTTGCTCAATCGGAAGCACAAAGGCAATGCCGGTACCAGGCTTGTGGAACTCTCCTGCCTCACGGATCGTATCCAGGATCTGGGTTACCACATGTTCTTCGACAAGAAGCATGATTATATCGGTCTGTGCCTCCAGCGAGAGCCCAAAAAAGGTTTTCGCCTCATGGATTCCCGTCCCCCTGGCCGGGATGATTGTAGCCCCTGTGGCTCCTGCCGCTTTTGCCGCATCAACGATCTTGTCGGTGATATCGGCCTTGACCGAGGATAAAATAAGTTTAAAGCGCATCACGTTTCTCCCTGAATTTTATTTTACGTTGGACACGCCAGTGCATAAACTGACTATAACCCAGAACTGTTATTATTGGAAAAAGACAGGCAAGGGCAATCATGCCAAAACCGTCCAAGGCTGGATTTCTCCCGGGGACAGTAGCAGACAACCCAAGGCCAAGCGCCGCCACCAGAGGCACCGTTACTGTGGATGTGGCGACGCCGCCTGAATCATAGGCCAGGGGTATAATACTTTTAGGGGCAAAGAGAGTCTGGATAATAACGATCATATAGCCGACAAAAATATAGAGATACAATGGGGTGCCGGTGACGATACGAAATGTGCCGAGACTTATGCCAAATGCAACCCCTACGGCGACAGTAAGTCTCAGGCCCCATTGGCTGATAGTCCCGGCCGACACCTCGTTTGCCTTATAGGCCACGGCGATGAGAGACGGTTCGGCGATGGCGGTGGCAAAGCCGATCATCGCTGCAAATAGATAGACCCAGCCATACGCCTTCCAATCGGCCTGCAAAACTTCTGCTCCCGCACCATAAATAAAGACAGGATCAGAGAGCTGAGTCACCATAATTTTACCCAGGGGGAAAAGCGCCTTTTCAAGCCCGGCCAGAAACAGGGCCAGACCTAAGACAACATAGACACCACCGACCACAAGACGACGTAGATGGGGAATCGGTTGGCGCAGGACAAAGAGCTGAAAGCAGATGATAAGAAGAATGATCGGCAGAACATCCCTACAGGTGGAAAACAGTATTTTGCTGAAATCATAGATGAATTCCACCAGAAGAGTCCCCCTTTCAGCCGAAGATTATAATTCCATACCCCATGACAAAAATCATCGGCAGAAGTGAGGCAAAGGCAATCAGGCCAAAGCCATCCACAAGAGGGCTTCGCCCCTTGATGATTGAGGCCAACCCCACTCCCAGGGCGGAAACCAGGGGTACAGTGATGGTGGAGGTGGTCACTCCGCCGGCATCATAGGCTATACCGATAATCTCATCCGGGGCAATGATCGTCATCAGCATAACGAGAATATAGCCACCAATGATCAGATAATGAATAGGCCAACCGCGGATGATACGCATGACACCGATAAGAATGGCAAGGCCCACGGAAAAAGCGACAGACATGCGAAGACCAAAGGCATAGTGCTGTAAGGATTCCCGACTTGGGTCAATAAGCCCTCCTTTGCCGGCAATTTCAGCAGCCTCGGCAGCCACTGCTATGAGAGCCGGCTCAGCCACGGTGGTAGAGAACCCTAGCGCAAAAGCAAAACAGAGAAGCCAGAAGAGACTACCCTTCCTAGCCAGGGCATGGGCCATGGTCTCACCAATGGGAAACAGGCCCATCTCCAACCCTTGCACAAACAGAGTGAGACCGACCACCACAAGAAGAGCGCCAAAAAGGACTTCTCCCATGTGCGGCAAAGGCTGCTTCAAAACAACAATCTGAAAGAAAGCGATCACCAGAACGATGGGCAGCAGATCAGTGACAGCAGCTCTAAGTTTTTTCAGAATTACAGTGATGATCATTACTTTCTCTTACCCTTACAGGATGTCACGAACAATGTTACGATTATTTTTTAAACCACGACTGAGCCACGGCTTATATCAATAAACGCTATGAAGCGTACTCCAAATGCAATACCGGTGACAAGCATTCTCTAAGCTCAGTCCCCCTTTTTTTTAAAACAGGAGGACTGCTTATGATGGTAATCAGAAAACAGAGTGTGACTGAACGAGGCAATATTATGGGCAAACAATCCTGGACAGGATGTGGACAAAATGAAAATACAAAAGGGGTTACAGCCTTACGCTGTAACCCCTTATTTAAATGGTGCCCACGGCGCGAATCGAACGCGCGACTCCAGGATTAGGAATCCTGTGCTCTATCCCCTGAGCTACGCGGGCGGGATGGATTTTTTAGGTGCCGTTGCAATAAGGGCAAGGCTCTTATTGCTCTTATTGTTTACGGCACCTTATGCCGCCTCCAGTCAATCAACTGGCCATGTTATTTTTTACAGCGGCCCAGACAGCAAGGCATAATACCTGAGTTTGTTGAAAACGCAATATCTTTCAGGGGCAAGGATCCCCGGAAGGTCCTCTGCCGCTTCTTATACAGACTCGCCATCCGGAACCTCGTTTCCAGGATAGGCATCATAATGGGTATGAGAGTTGATAATACAATTTCGTCCCACCACCTGCCCCCTTGGAACCACAGCCTCTTTGCCAATCAGGGTAATTCCGGTATAAAGATGGGTTGGTTGCTTTCGATTAGGAATATGGTGATTACTCCCCGCGCCGATCACGGCTCTGGAACCCACATGAACCCGTTTGTCAAAAATGGCAAGGTCAACAGAGGCGCCAGTCTCTACCACGCAATCAGCAAAAAGGATGGAATCCTTGACCACTGCCCCGCATTCAACCACCACCCCTGGGGCCAGCACTGAATTGATCACCGTTCCATTAATAGTACAACCAGCCGATATCATGGAGCCTTTAACAACAGCCTCGGACCCGTAACGGGCCGGCGCCCGGTCAGCCCGCCGCTCTTCAGCCTCCACATTGGTTCGTATCCCCCACTTTTCAGGCGAAATCCCGCTCCCAGGCTTGAGGAGATCCATATTGGCCTCCCAATAGGCCTGTACCGTACCCACATCCCGCCAATAGCCATAGAAGGGATAGGCGAAGACATTATCATTTTCAATGGCCCACGGCAGGATATGCATGCCAAAATCCACCTCATCGCGATCTCTGGCCAGGGTATCCAGCAGATAACGCCGGTTGAAGACATAAATCCCCATGGAGGCAAGGTTGGTCCGGGGGTGTTCCGGTTTTTCCTCCCAGTCAATAATCCGATTGTGGGCATCGATAATCCCGGCGCCGAACTGGTGAATCTCACTCCTGGAGACCACCATCATGGCCACGGTCACATCCGCATTTTTAAACCGATGATACTCAAGCATGGCATGGAAATCCATATGATAGATATGATCCCCTGAGAGCAGGATCACCTCGTCGGCAGGATTTGCCTCCAGAAAATCAATATTCTGCCGCACCGCATCAGCCGTCCCCTTGTACCAGTCAGAATCCTTGAAACCGGTATGAGGCGGCAGGATCTTCACCCCGCGGCTCCGACCGGTAAAATCCCAGGCCTCACCAGTACCGATATGCTTCATCAGTGAAAGCGGTTTATACTGGGTCAGGACCCCGACTCTTGTCAGCCCTGAATTCATGACATTGCTGAGACTGAAATCAATAATCCGGTATAAACCGCCAAAAGGCACGGCCGGTTTGGCACGGCTCTGCACCAGGATGTTCAAGCGGCTGCCAACCCCGCCGGCCAGCAGGAGAACCAGGGCGTCTTTTTTGCAGCTCATCGCATCACCTCCCCTGGCGCCACCTTCGCTTTCCACTTTTCAGCAGGCAGTTGGGGTTCAATGGTTGCGCCTTCGCCAATGACGGTGTGCGCGGGGATCTGATTATTCCAGCCAATCACCGTCACCGCTGCCGTATCCTGTCCAAGGCTTGGACCAACTCGCACACCCTCGCCAAAGACGCTGTTGACATCGGCAACAACTGTATTCAGACAACAATTCTCCCCGATCAGAGTATTA
>JANZPQ010000030.1:0-6171 GCA_038040945.1 Desulfobulbaceae bacterium
GAGATCATCAGTTAAGGCTTCTAAGACAGAAAACACAACTGTTTTTTATAGAAAGAGAGAACGGGACGAGATGGCTAAACGAATTCTGATCATAGACGATGAAGTCAGTATCCAGGAATCTCTTTCCGGCATCCTCCAGGACGAAGGTTTTACCCCCCTCTGCGCCTCAACGGCTGAGGCGGGAATCGAACTGCTGGAAGAAGAGCAGGTGGATCTTGTCCTCCTCGACATCTGGATGGGGAAGAATATGGATGGAATGACCGCCCTGGAAAAGATCAAGGAGCGATTCTCGCTTCCGGTGATCATGATCTCCGGTCACGGCACTATCGAGACCGCAGTCCAGGCGACCCGCAAAGGGGCCTTTGATTTCATCGAAAAACCACTCTCCTACGACAAGATCGTCCTCGCCATCAACAATGGCTTGCGCTTTGCCCTCCTTGAGCAGGAGAATCTCCTGCTCAAGGAGAACAACAAAAGGCCGGCCACCCTTACCGGCAATTCGCCGGTAATCAGAGCGCTGAAATCCCAGATCGAACGGGTTGCCCCATCAGACGCCTGGGTACTCATCCGTGGCGCCCATGGCACAGGCAAGGAGATCGTGGCCCAGTCAATTCATCGCCTCTCCCAATCGCACGATCAGACAATGGTCGAGGTCAACTGTGCAGCCATCCCCGAAGAACTGATCGAGTCCGAGCTCTTCGGCCATGAAAAAGGCTCCTTTACCGGGGCCCATATCAATAAACGGGGCAAATTTGATCAGGCCGACGGCGGCATCCTCTTCCTCGACGAGATCGGCGACATGAGCCTCAAGACCCAGGCCAAGATCCTGCGCATCCTGCAGGAACAGAAATTCGAACGGGTTGGTGGTCACAAGACCATCAGTGTCAATGTGCGGGTGCTGGCGGCAACCAATAAAAATCTGGAAGAAGAGATAGAAAAGGGAAACTTCCGGGCCGACCTCTTCTGGCGTCTTAACGTGGTGCCCATCCAGGTTCCTCTTCTGCGCGAGCGACTGGAGGACATCCCCCTGCTGGTGCAGGAATTGATCAAAGGACTGGCCGCCAAAGGACTGGGACAGAAAGAGTTTTCAGAGGGCGCCTACCAGGCCTTGATGACCCATTCCTGGCCGGGCAACGTCAGGGAACTGCGAAATTTTATTGAACGAGTGGTCATCATGTGTCCGAACCCTCTTATCAGCGAGAGAGATATCCATCTTTTCCTGGCCCCCGGCTTGCCTCCCGCTTCCACGGGCGAGGCCACGCCTGACCAGGCAGGCCTGCTCCCCTATCTGGCTGCTGACTTCCAAGAGGCAAAAAAGAGTTTTGAGCGGTATTATCTCCAGTTGAAACTCAATGAAAACGAAGGAAACATCTCTCAGACCGCCGAACAGATAGGGATGGACCGGAGCCATCTCCATAAAAAGCTCAAAAGCCTGTATATCATAGCCGAAGGTTAAAAAGCAGTTCAATGCCTTCCCTATGACAGAGGGGCATCTTCAGCCTCAAACTTAAACGCTAAACCTTCCACTAAGGAGTTCACACCATGGTTTTCCCTGAATATCGACCACGCCGACTACGGAGAAACGAAACCTTCCGCTCACTAATCCGCGAGACCCAACTCTCTGCCTCACAACTCATCTACCCCCTGTTCATCATGCCGGGTAAGAATAAGCGGGAAGAGATCCCCTCCATGCCAGGCGTCTTTCGACTCTCAGTAGATCAACTCAAAAACGAGGCGGAAGAATGTTTGCAACTGGGTGTCCAATCCGTGATTCTCTTTGGCATCCCAGAGAAAAAGGATGCTGTCGGTTCCGGCGCCCATGCCAAGGATGGAATTATCCAGCGGGCCATCAAGGAGCTGAAAAACAAGGCGCCGGAGATGATGGTGACAACCGATGTCTGCCTCTGTGAATACACCGACCACGGCCACTGCGGCTGCCTGATCGGCAACACGGTGGATAATGACACCACGCTCGAGATCCTGGCCAAGACCGCCCTCTCCCATGCCCAGGCCGGGGCTGACATGGTGGCCCCCTCCGACATGATGGACGGCAGGGTAGCTGAAATCCGCGCCGCACTCGATGAAAATAACCATGAGATGATCCCCATCATGTCCTATGCCGTCAAATACGCCTCCGCCTTTTATGGCCCTTTTCGGGATGCCGCCAACTGCGCCCCGCAATTCGGAGATCGCCGCAGTTATCAGATGGATCCTGCCAACAGTCGCGAGGCCATGCGCGAGGCCACTCTCGATGTGGACGAAGGTGCTGATATCCTCATGGTAAAACCTGCCCTTGCTTATCTTGACATCATCGCCAGGCTCAGGGATGAGTTCGATTTGCCCATAGCCGCCTACCAGGTAAGTGGTGAATATGCGATGATCAAGGCTGCTGCTGAAAAAGGGTGGATAGACGGTGATAAGGTTATGGCCGAGACCCTGCTTTCCATTAAACGGGCAGGTGCCGATATCATTCTTACCTATTTTGCCAAAGACATGGCACGGCTGCTCCGCAACAACAGCTAAAACAAAAAGCATAAAAAAAGAGGGACCGCTCTTTATAGCGGTCCCTCTTTTTTATCAAACTGCAAAAGATATCTTAAACGCTCAGACTACACCCGGATATCTATCCTTTTTTCTAAACTCTTTTCGACCATATTCTCGGTCTCGTCAGGTCCGGTTGTCCGCATCTCAGCACTCTCACCTGCGGGAGGAACTTTTTTTTACCATAGCAAGCGCCGCCGGCGACAAACATGTAGTATCAACAGCACCTTGCAGACTGCCCGACACATCATTTTCTGTACTGGAAGCATCTCCACTGACAGAAGAACGCTGTTGCCGTTCTGCCCCTGTAAGCGGCGTCATACCAGTCATTTGACCCAAATGTAGATACACCTCCGGCTGAAAACTACGATTCATTCTTAAAGCTATTGTCATTATAAACTCCTCCCAGCCTCTTGGCAAGGGCCATACAACCTGATTCCATGGCAACACGCAGTCTCCTGCTGCTCAACCAAATCGCGCAGACAACGATCACCCCGCTCAGATCAGCCAGCAGGTCCAAGCCGCTGACCGAACGCTGGGGAACGTAAGCTTGATGGAGTTCATCACTTATTGCATAGAGCAGACAAAAAAGGACCGTTTTCAGCGCCACCTTGACAGGAGTTCCCTCTCCTCCCGGGCCAAGACACCACACCACGGTCAGGGCCAGGAGAGCATAAATGGCCAGATGGCAAATCTTATCGATCCCTGGAAACTCGGGAAGGTAGAGGGTATTCCCCGGCTGATGCGAGAAGAAAAAGATAGTCCCCATCACAGCAAGCATGGGGACAAAACGCAATAAAAGACGCGGGAGAAGAAGCACCTGATCCCGTCAAGATGAGGGGGCGTCACTCTTTTGCTGATCGGGTTTTACATGAACCCTACCGAGTTGTTCAGCCGTGAATTTCTTTTTCGTCCGTTTCATTGAGGCATGGATTTCTCTGGTTGGATAGCCGGCCAATATCTGCACGGAACGATCTGCATAGGCAGTGATCTCAAATTCGCGGTTGGGTATGGCAAAGGTATGGGTCCAATTGATCTCAATGGTCTCAGGATTCTGATCAATGGGGACGTCGAGGACCACCCCGCCACGGGCCAACTGCACGCCGTCGGAATCAGTGATTTCAAGCAGCCAGGCATCACCCGCAACCGTCGAAAAGAGAATAAAAACGCCAAGTTCTTTGATCTTCTGTTTTCCTTCCAATGCCGCCTTCTGGATCAACTCAATCTCATGAATCAAAGAGACCTTAAAGGCCTGCTCAGGACTCCTGGGAGCTAGTCCCACCTGCTGTTTCAACAAACAACAATGTTTGAATTTTCTCCCACTCCCACAGAGGCATTGTTCATTTCTGCCAATTTTTCCCATTACAGCACCTTCCTTTTTATCAACATTACTCTATTATTATGAACACTTGCTATATCCACACTGATGACAGGTCTCACACCCTTCTTCGAAAATCAGCTGACCGGAACACTCCGGACAGACACTGGCAAAACCATGCTGGGTGCTTGCCATAAATGATTTAAACAGCTTACTCAACTGAGCCGGAAGGTCTAGCATATGGCCACTGGAACGGTCAAGCTGTTTAATGATCTCACTGATAGGGATATTGCAACGCAGGGCCAGGGAGACCAGGCGACAGGTGGTCGTCCACATGGTTGACTTGTCTTTGAGATCAACTCGATTATCAAAGGGGAATTTGGCAAAGACCTCCATGGGCTTCTCGTTCTCATCAAAACAGACAATGATATAGACAGCCTTCTGTTCCTGATCCTTCAGACGGTAGCGCTTGGCATTCAAGGTATCCGGCAGATTCTTTTTTATCATTCCCTCAGAGGAGACCACTGCCATCTGCTCCTTTTCCGCCGATCCCCCGGCATTCAAGACCTGCGAATCCCTCGATCCATCGCGATAAACAGTCAACCCCTTGCAGCCCAGCTGAGCCCCAAGCAGATAGCATAATTTCACCTCTTCACGGGTGGCGCTGTTGGGCAGGTTGATGGTCTTGGAGATAGAGGAGTCAACCCCACTCTGCTGCAGAACGCCCTGCATCTGGATGTGATCTTCGGGCTTGACATCCTGGGCCGTGCGAAAAACCTCCTGCCACTGTTCCGGGATCTCATCATGGCCAATCACCGTACCGGAATCCGCCACCTTGCTCATCAACTCTTCCGAGAAAAAGCCCTCCCGCCTGGCAACCTGCTCAAAATATTTATTGACCAGGATCAGCCGGTCCCCGTCCATTACATGCTTGACCATGACAATGGAGAAATAGGGTTCACAACCCGAGGCACAGTCGGCAATCATGGAAACAGTCCCTGTCGGCTGGATCGAGGTCAGGGCGGCATTGCGGCGGGCGCCATATTTATTGACAGCAGGATCATAGGCAGGGAAAGGTCCTTTCTCCTCGGCCAGCTGCATGGAGCGTTCTTCGGCCGTATCACGGATAAACTGCATCACCTCGGAGGCCACAGCCCGTCCTTCTTCACTGCCATAGGGAATAGCCATCTGAATCAGCATGTCATGCAGCCCCATGATGCCAAGACCGATCTTCCTGGTCTTCAGGGTCATCTCCTCAATCTCAGGGATAGGAAAACGGTTACAGTCAATCACCTTGTCAAGAAAGACCGTGGCCGTTCTGGTAACCGTCTTAAGACGTTCATAATCAACCTTGTCATTAACAACAAAATTAGCCAGATTGATGGAACCCAGATTACAGCTCTCATAAGGAAGCAGCCACTGCTCTCCACAGGGGTTAGTGGCCTCAAAATCACCCAGCTGCGGGGTCATGTTGGCCCGGTTGGCCGCATCGATAAAGAGCACTCCTGGTTCACCATTATGCCAGGCGAGATCAATAATCTTTTCAAAGACACCGCGGGCGTCAAGACAGGCAATCACTGCGCCCGTGGCAGGCTCAATCAGATCATACTCAGACCCTTCCTCCACTGCTGCCATAAAGGCATCCGTGATCGCCACACTGAAATTAAAATTATTAAACTTGTTCTGGTCCTCTTTGGCACAGATAAAATCCATGATATCAGGATGATCAATGCGCAAGACCCCCATATTAGCACCCCGGCGTTTCCCGCCCTGCTTGATGGTTTCAGTGGCGGCATCAAAGACGGCAGCAAAGGAAAGGGGACCGGAAGCAACACCCTGGGTTGATCTGACGGCCGCATTTCTGGAGCGAAGTCGGGAGAAAGAATAGCCGGTTCCGCCGCCAGTCTTGTGCACCAAGGCCCCGTTGCGGATAGCTGTAAAGATACCATCCATGGAGTCCGCAATGGGAAGGACAAAACAGGCAGACAACTGGCCCAGATCGGTCCCGGCGTTCATCAGGCAGGGAGAATTGGGCAGAAAATCAAGATGATAGATCAAGCGGAAGAACTCTTCCCGTAACTCGGCAAGAGTTACCTCTTTACCGGTACCTTTGCCACCACCAAGGGCCACGGCATCAGCCACTCTGTGGCAAAGTGTCTCCCATGTTTCCACCGACTGCCCGGCATCGTCTTTCAGATAATAGCGTCTGGCCAGGACTGTCTCAGCGGTTGTGGTCAATTCCTGTTTGGTGTGATCAGGGGTCATATCGTGCCTCTTGTTTTGTGTCTTGGGTATTATCTATTTAAAATAAT
>JANZPQ010000031.1:0-5591 GCA_038040945.1 Desulfobulbaceae bacterium
TGTTGTACCTAAAGAGGAAAAAAGTTGACAGCAAACGCTGAATAAGGTATTTAATTTCCTCTTTACATAAGGCGATGTAGCTCAGATGGTTAGAGCATACGGCTCATATCCGTAGTGTCCGGGGTTCAATTCCCTGCATCGCCACCATTTACATATTTAGGCCAGTTTCGGGGTTATCCTGAAGCTGTCCTTTTTTGTTTCTCTCTTCCTTGAGCGAGCCGATTCCGGATGTGTTCTGCCGGAATGATCTGGGAATCCTTCCATACATGATGTATCATCTTACCCAGAAAGTGGTCTTCAGAAGTAAAAGTATGAGTAGATAAAGACAGGAAAGGGAGTCGAGTATGAGAGAAGGGGCAGAGCTGGAGCTGAACACGTTTATTGATGAATGGACAGAATCACCTGAAAAAAACAGGGCCACATTTGTACATTTAAGGAATTACCTGGGTGATAAAAAAGGGGTGACGCTTGACTTCGTCTCACGACCAGGCGTTACGTATTCTCTCAGGGCTGTCCATGCAAATCAGAAAGACAAAAAGCTTTTTGTTATGGTTGATGTCATTGAGGATGCTTGCAGATGGCTTTCAATTTGTTTTTACGGCGAAATGATAACTGACCCCGAAAAAAAAGGGGATGTTGTTCCAGGGGGACTGCTCGGTGAAGACGCAGTATGCTTCGACATCGAGGAGCGTGATGACGCATTGATCAGATACATTGAGGCCCGTCTGGACGAAGCCTGTCATTTTGCAGCACGGGTATAGCTCTTTTCTCAAGGATCTTACAATTGTCCGGCGGATGGTGTTATGCAGGTGGAGCTGTTACCTTGATATGAGTGGAGTGCGCTGAGCGCATGCATCATTCAAGCCTTCAGTCTTCTTTCTCTGCTCTTCGAGGGTGAAAAAACAGCGATGAGAAAAAACGTGCCGGCCGGAAAGACGGAAACAAGAAGCGGCACCCTGAAGCAGGTCCTTTTCTGCCTATGGCTGCTTTTGTGTTGCCTACCGTTGAAGTCGTATGCCCTCGATGTCATGCTTCCCCGGGTCTATGCTGATAATATCGACATTGCCGGCTGGTTGGTGAGTGAGAAGCTGGATGGAGTGCGGGCGTATTGGAACGGAAAAATACTGCTCAGCAAGAACGGTAATCCCTTGCATGCACCAGGACTATTTTGTCATAATTTCCCTCCGTTTCCCTTGGAGGGAGAACTCTGGGGAGGTCGGGGAACATTTGAGAAAACCGTCTCTATTGTCAAGAGACAGCAAGCCCATGACGGATGGCTGGAGCTCAAATTTGCAATATTTGATGTGCCACAAGAGCCAGGAGGGTTTAGGCAGCGCCTCCAGAAGGCAACGGACTGGTTTCATACTCATCCCGCCTCTTTTGCCTTTGTTATTCCACAAAAAACTATTCAGGGAAAAGAAGAGCTGCAGGCCGAAATGCAACAGGTAGAGAAGCTCGGCGGCGAGGGGCTGATTGTAAGAAAACCGGACACGCTCTACAGCAGAGGGCGAAGCGACGAGATCTTAAAAGTTAAAAGTTACCTTGATATGGAGGCAAAGGTAATTGCGCACATTGGTGGCAAGGGGAAAAATAGTGGCCGCCTGGGTTCACTCCTGGTGGAAATACCGGGTAAGATCAGGTTCAAGATCGGGACTGGTTTTAGTGATGCCGAAAGGGAGAATCCTCCACCTGTCGGCGCCATCATTACCTTCAAGTATTTTGGTTTCTTGAAATCAGGCCGTCCCAGGTTTCCCTCTTTTCTCAGGCTCTGGCCGGGAGGATCTCAATGATACTTCTGAGTAAGCAGAGGCTGTTTTAGGAGCGATCATTCTTTGGCCATCACCAGTAGCTCCTGCTCATGGCATGATTGCCGTTATGGAATGGTTTTTTGCAGCAGCTCCTAGATCTCGTCGTCAGGGTCAAAAACATCCTCCTCTTCATCCTCCTTCTCTTCCTCATCCTCCCCTTCTTTCGTCTCTTCCGTCACTTCTTCCTCATCGGCAGCTTCCTCTTCTGCGTCCTGTTCCTGCTGCAGACGAACCGCTTTGGGAATCTTGGATTCTGGAAGGATGATTTCTGTTATTCTGGCGATTTCTTCCTGGAGGTCGGGGTCAGCCAGACAGACATCACAGGTACTGGAGTGATTTTCGATAAAGCTGACCATGCGGGCCGGCGCCATGGTCTCATTCTGGACATGAAGAAACCATGTCTTTGTCTGTTTAATTAGTCTTTCACATTGCATGGCGTTTGTAGTTTTGTTTCTCGGGTTGTGGTTTGCTGTTTTGCAAAGAAAAAAAGAAGTATAATAAAAAGTTGTTTTCGAGGTCGATATCTATTAAAGTACATATTGCTTTTATAATAAATGCTGTGGAAGTGGGCAGGGTACTGGTGGCCCTCCCGGACTTCAAATCCGGTGTGTCGGGTTAATAGCCTGACAGGTGGGTTCGATTCCCATGCACTTCCGCCATTCTCTTTGAGGAGCCGTTACGCAAGTAAAAAGAAATGCCCTTATGCGACTTGTCCTGTTTTGATCAATGGGTATCCCAACTCTTCCCTCTGGATGACATACTGTTCCGCCACCTTTCTGGCAATATTTCTGATTCTGCCGATATAGCGTGTTCGTTCCGCGACACTTATCGCCTTGCGTGCATCCAGGAGATTAAAGGTGTGTGAACATTTAAGGCAGTAGTCATAGGCCGGCAGGATGAGTTTTTTCTCGATGAGCTTGAGCGCTTCCTGCTCGTATGTGTCAAAAAAGGAGACCATCTTCTCCACATTTGCTTCTTCAAAATTAAAGGTGGAGAATTCAACCTCTGCCTGGTGAAAGATCTCACCATAACTGACCGTATCGTTCCAGGCAATGTCGTAGACACTGTCGACACACTGGAGGTACATGGCAAGTCGTTCCAGCCCATAGGTGATTTCAACAGTGGTTGGGTGCAGATCAATGGAACCTGCCTGCTGGAAATAGGTGAACTGGGTTACTTCCATCCCGTCAAGCCATACCTCCCATCCCAGGCCCCATGCCCCCAATGTCGGCGATTCCCAGTCATCCTCAACAAAACGGATATCGTGTTCGAGGGGATTGAGGCCGAAACGTTTCAGGCTTGTCAGGTAGAGCTCCTGGACATCCAGGGGAGATGGCTTGAGGACGACCTGGTATTGATAATAATGTTGCAACCGGTTGGGATTGTTGCCATACCGGCCATCTGTCGGTCGTCTTGATGGTTGAGGATAGGCAGCCTTCCAGGGTTCAGGACCCAATGAGCGGAGCAGGGTGGCTGGATGAAATGTTCCTGCCCCAACTTCCATATCATAGGGTTGTTGAATAACGCATCCCTGATCTGCCCAGTAATGGTTCAGTTCCAGGATGATATCTTGAAAATTCATTGAGAATCCTTATCTGTTGAAAAGAGGATAAGAGTATTGAAGATTTTATTTTTTCTTTTAGTCTGTGACAAGAACGGTTTAAAATACCATAGCCTGTATCAGTGGTAAATCCTTTTCTCGCAAAAGGATTCACTCCTCTCATAAATCCATATATAAATTTTTCTCCACTCTCCTGCTATGTTGAATGTTCATGATCTGAGTCGTGTTAAAGATGTCTTGCGCAGTGCCGGAACCATTGCTGTTGTAGGCTTTTCACCAAAAGAAAACCGGCCGAGCAATATGGTGGGTCGCTATCTGATCCAGGCTGGATTCAGGGTCATCCCTGTTAATCCTGGGCACAGTGAGATCTGTGGACTCAAATGTTATCCTGATCTTACCTCTATTCCTGAGTCGGTTGATGTGGTGGATATCTTCAGACGATCAGAGGATGTGCTTCCTGTGGTTGAAGAGGCGATTGGTATCAGGGCCAAGGTGATCTGGATGCAGCAGGGCATCATCAATCACGAGGCGAAGGAGCTGGCCGAACAGGCCGGTCTGATTGTTATCATGGATCGTTGCATCAAGATTGATCATATGCAGTTCGGCTCTTAAAAACATCCGTAACTTTTTGTAATCACTAATGGCTCCTGCAGAGACGCTGAGGCGCTGAGAAGAACCAAAAAATCTTTTCTCAGCGCATCAGCGTCTCTGCGGGAGATCTGTCTTTCATCTTTCCGGGTTGATTTTTCATGGAACCACAGACCTTGAGCATCCGCGGGGCGCGGATGCATAATCTGAAAAATATTGATGTTGATTTGCCGCGTAACAGCCTGGTTGTCTTTACCGGCCTTTCCGGTTCCGGTAAGTCTACACTTGCCTTTGACACCTTGTACGCAGAAGGACAGCGTCGCTATGTGGAGTCCCTGTCCACCTACGCAAGGCAGTTTCTCGGCCAGATGGATAAGCCGGATGTTGATTCTCTGGAGGGGCTCTCTCCTGCGGTCTCGATCGAACAGAAGACGACCAGCAAGAACCCGCGTTCAACCGTTGGAACGGTCACCGAAATTTATGACCATCTGCGACTGCTTTTTGCCCGCTGCGGCCAGCCCTGCTGTCCTCAATGTGGTGAGGAAATACGGTCGCAATCGATCGAAGAAATGGTCTCTTTCCTGCTGGCCTTGCCCGAGGGGACAAAGGTGCTGCTTCTGGCACCGCTCGTTGTCAATAAAAAGGGACGTCACGAGCAGGTGCTGGCCCGAATCAGAAAGGAGGGCTTTGTCAGAGTCAGGGTGGATGGCGATATCCTGCATGCTGATGAGGTGGAAGCCCTTGATAAAAACCATCGTCATTCGATCGAGGTGGTAGTCGACCGGCTGGTGTTGAAGCCTTCTGTCCGCCGCCGTCTCTCCGATTCTGTCAGCACGGCGGTCAGGCTGACTGAGGGCTTTCTGCTGGCCTCCTTTCCTGATGAGGCACGGGAACAGCTGTTCAGTGAACTTGCGGCCTGTCATAGCTGTGGGCTCTCCATGCCAGCTCTTTCCACCCAGCTCTTTTCCTTTAATAATCCGCAGGGCGCCTGTGAGGAGTGCAGCGGACTAGGTGTAAAGCAATTCTTTGATCCGGAACTGCTGGTGCCCGATCCAGCCTTGAGCCTGCTGGATGGCGCCATCGCCCCTTGGGGGAGAAGGATTGAGAGTTCCTATGTCGGTCAGATGCTGGCCGCGCTCGCCACTCATTATCACTTCTCCATGGCCGCACCCTTTCAAAAACTGCCGCCCAAGATCAAGGAGATCATCCTCTACGGTTCAGGCCGGGAGGAGATAGCCTTTCACTATCAGAAAGGCAAGAGAACGACGCAGTCTGAACAGCGTTTTGAGGGAGTGATCCCCCAGCTGGATCGTCGTTATCATGAGACGCAATCGGTGATGGTGCGTGAGGAATTGGCCAGGTATATGAATGAACAGACCTGTCCCCGCTGCCAAGGTGCCAGATTAAGGCCGGAAGCCCTGGCGGTGCGGATAGGAAAATGGTCGATCTATGCACTGACCTCCCTCTCCATTGACACCCTGCTTCGTGAAATTCCTTTGCTGCCGTTGGCCACTCGTGAGCAGCAGATAGGTCAGCCAATCCTCAAAGAGATTGTTGATCGTCTTTCTTTTTTGCAAGATGTTGGTTTGGGTTATCTGTCGCTTGTGAGGCGTTCAGGGACCCTGTCTGGCGGG
>JANZPQ010000032.1:0-4315 GCA_038040945.1 Desulfobulbaceae bacterium
CTCCACGGTCATGCGGGGGGAGAGGGAGGAAAATGGGTCCTGGAATACCACCTGCAGTTCGCGGCGCAGGGGACGCATCTGACGGTTCCCGAGCTGCTGCAGATCCCGGCCGTCAAAGGTGATCGTCCCATGGCTCCTGGCCAGTTTGAGAATGGCCATGCCGAGTGTGGTCTTCCCTGATCCCGACTCGCCCACCACCCCGCAGGTTGTCCCTTCACCAATGGTCAGGCTGACATCGTCGACGGCCTTGATGGTCTTGATCTTTCTCTTGAGAAAACCACTCCAGCCGTCCTTGAGATGAAAATGACAGCCGAGCCCCTCAAGGCGGAGCAGCGGCTTCCGCCCATGTTTCTCTTCAGGGCTGCCCTGGGGGATGGATTGCAGGAGGTGGATGGTGTACGGGTGCTGCGGTTTGTCCAGCAGGGTTTGAGTCGGCCCCTGTTCGACAATCCTTCCGTCCTGCATGATATGGACATGATCTGCTATCTTTCTGACCATGGCCAGATCGTGGGTGATGAGGAGTACGGCCATCTGAAACTCATCCTGCAGGTCACGGATCAGATCGAGGATCTGGGCCTGGATGGTCACATCGAGGGCGGTTGTCGGTTCATCGGCAATGAGCAGGGATGGGCGGCAGGCAAGGGCCATGGCGATCATCACTCGTTGCCGCTGGCCGCCGGAGAGCTGATGGGGATAGGCGCGGAGGCGGGCCTGCGGGGAATCGATCCCTGTGCGGTCAAGGAGGCGGATAGCCTCTTTTTCCGCCTCCTTTTTGCTCAGGGAGCGATGCAGAAGCAGGGGCTCCATCAGTTGATTGCCGATGGTGTAGACCGGATTGAGCGAGGTCATGGGCTCCTGAAAGATCATGGCGATGCGATTGCCACGTATGTCACGTAACTGCCGGTCATTCAAGGTTAAAATATCCTTCCCCTCAAAATTTATGCGACCTGAACTGTGTACCTGGCTACCCTCTTCCAGCAAGCGAAGAATCGAGAAGGCGGTTACCGATTTACCCGAACCTGATTCCCCGACCAGGGCCACGGTTGCACCCTGATCAACTGAGAGGGACACATCATGCAATACCTGATTTACCTCGGGCTGCTGTCGGCCGGTGTCGAGGGTAAAGCTCACATTTAGTTTATCTATATCAAGGAGCATGATCAATACTGATTATCAGTCATGAAGGGGAGAGATGTGGCGATAACCTTGTTTAAGGCATCAATCGTGAAAGGCTTGGTAAGAACGCCGCAGAAGCCATATTCCTGATAATTTGCCATGATGGGGTCGTTGGCGTAGCCACTGGAGACAACCGCCTTGGCTGTGTGGTCCTGAGCGAGTAAGGAGGCCATGGCCTCCTTGCCACCCATTCCTCCAGGTATGGTGAGATCCATAATGACGAGATCGAAGGGTACTCCTTCCTCTTTTGCCTTGAGGTAACGCGCGATTGTCTCTTCCCCATCACAGGTCTGCTCCACGTTGCATCCGATAAAGGTGAGCATTGCCACCATGATTTCTCGAACGGTTGTGTCGTCATCCATGAGTAATATCTTTTTTGCGCCAATTTTCTGGAGACCTTCTTGTTTTTTTGATTGGCTGGCATGCTTCATGGTTGCAGGCAGGAGAATTGAGAAAACAGTTCCCTGACCCGGTTCTGAGTTCACCGTAATCAGGCCGCCATGGTTTTTGATGATGGAATAGGAGATGGCCAGCCCCAGACCCGAGCCTGTACTTTTACTGGAAAAATAAGGGTCAAATATCTTGGTGATGTGTTCTTTGGAAATCCCTGTGCCAGTGTCTTGGAAGAGGAGTTCTATGTAGTTACCGGGCGGCAGGGATAAATGTTCATCAAGAGAGAGGGTTTTGTTGGTGGCTTGGATGGTTATTGTGCCACCGTTTGGCATGGCCTGACTGGCGTTGATGACCAGATTCTGGCTGACCTGACTCAATTGTCCTTCGTCTGCTTCAACGGCCCAGAGGTCGTTGGCAAAACGATAATCACATTTGACCTTTGATCCTCTGAGGACAAAACTGGTGGCATCCTTGATTAGTTCCGTGATCGTGGTGACTGATTTGATAGGTGCTCTACCCCTGGAAAAGGTGAGCAACTGTTTGGTCAACCCTTGAGCCCTGATGGAGGCCTTTTCTGTTTTGTCCAGATATCCGCTAATAACATCCTGCGGATTGGTGTACATCTTGGCCAGAGAGATATTGCCAAGGATCGCGGTGAGCAGGTTGTTGAAATCGTGGGCAATGCCACCGGCAAGAACGCCCAGTGATTCCAGCTTCTGGGCCTTGATCAGCTCTTCTACCATCTTCCTTTTTTCGGTGACATCATTGAAGATGCATTGGCTGGAGACGGGCTTTCCATCCTCAAATTTACAGATGGCATTGCCTTCAATGATGACCTGCCTACCGTCTTTGGCGGTGAAAACCGTGTCGAGATGATGAAGCTTCGGTTCGCTGAGGATCTTTTGAAAGGTGGCTTTACAATGATCCTGACAGTCGGTGGAGATCAGATCAAAGATGGAAAGGTCGGGAATCTCATCTTCACTGTAGCCGAATGTCTCACGCCAGGCACGGTTCACATAGAGAAAATGGCCGTCGGGCTTGACGATCTGAATCAGGTCGGAAGAGTTTTCAAAGAGGTCTTTGTATTTTTTTTCGCTCTCCAGCAGGGCCAGTTCGTTGCGGGTATGATCGGTCATGTCCCTGAAGATTCCGGTCATGAAAAGTGGCTTGCCATTTTCAAAATGGGTGGAACAGCGGCCTTCCACGATCACACTGTCACCATTTTTGGCAATAAAGGTGGTGGCATTGCGGTCAATCTTATCGCCCTTCATCAGGGAATTGAAGATAAGGGCGCATTTCCCCTTGCACCCTTGATCGACAATATCCATGAGCGACAGGTTTCGGAGATCTTCTTCGGTGTAGCCGAGGGTATCGCGCCAGGCCCGATTGGTATAGAGAAAGATTCCTTCGGGGGTCACACTGTGGATAAGATCACTGGCGTTATCAATGACTGAGCGGTAATAACACAGGTCTTCGCTGAGTCTCTCGCTTTTGGCGATGAGACACTGGTTTTCCTCTTTCAGTTCCTTGATCTTGAGCAGGAGGTCTTCTGTAGGAGTAACGTTGGCAGACATGAAAGGCTCCTCTGTTGATGGATTACTGATGGGAAGATATTTGAAAAAAGATTGACACCGGTTTTCTGTCGACTATTCTTGCAGATGATTTGGTCTCAGTCATTAACGCTCAGCAAGAAGAAAATATCAAGGCTATTCTGTTGGTTAAATTTCCGTGGCAGGAGGATGGTTTTTGGAGCCGATTGCTGTAAATTGGCAGCCAGGAAGTTCCTGGACCGTTGGACCACAATAATATCGTCATTGGAGGCCAAAACGGCAGAAGGCGCCGGATGCTCTTTATCCATCCCTGACCATGGTAACGAACTGGTCAAAAATACAATGGTTTTTTGCTAACGACTACTAACCTTCTCCGTCTGATGGAGTCACTTGTACCCAGAATATCCTTTTTCTTCGCATTTTGCCATCATTGATGGCCACCGTCTTCATTATATCGATGAAGGAGCAGGGCGGGTCATTGTCATGGTTCACGGCAACCCTACCTGGTCCTATTATTATCGGCATCTTATTGGTCTACTCGCCAAGACGCACCGGGTAATTGCCATTGATCATCTAGGCTGCGGTCTTTCCGACAAGCCGCAGAAGTATCCGTACAGATTGCAGAATCATATGGATAACCTTGAGGCGTTGTTGCGTCAACTGCAGATCAGCTCCTATTCCCTGATTGTCCATGACTGGGGCGGGGCCATTGGCCTGGGGGTGGCGGGCAGGAATCCCGACGCCCTTGAAAAGCTGGTGATCCTCAATACCGCCGCCTTCCGTTCGCAACGGATTCCATGGCGTATCCGTGTCTGCCGTTGGCCCTTTATCGGCAGTCTCCTGGTGCGCGGTCTCAACGGCTTTGCCGCTCCCGCGGTCTTTATGGCAGTGACCCGTAGGTTGCGTCCTGAGGTGGCCAGGGCCTATCTGGCACCCTATGATTCCTGGCAGAACCGGGTGGCGGTTTATGGCTTTGTCCGGGATATTCCGCTTGACCCATCGCATCCGTCCTATTCAACTCTGAAAGAGGTTGAGGAGGGCTTGCAGACTATGGCGACAGGCGACATACCCGTACTGATCTGCTGGGGAGGCCGGGATTTCTGTTTTAATGATCACTTTTATCAGGAGTGGCGAACCCGTTTTCCACTGGCCGAGAGCCATTATTTTAAAGCGGCTGGCCATTATGTGCTGGAGGA
>JANZPQ010000033.1:0-8292 GCA_038040945.1 Desulfobulbaceae bacterium
TCTCGGCTGGGGACTCGTTGATACTGCGACGACCTGGTATTATCCAGAAAAATTGCAGCAGGTCAATCTGCCGGTTATTGCTGATTCGTATTGCAACAGCGCCTATCGAACCACACTGCTAAGCTCACAGCTCTGTGCCGGGTATATCGTGGCCAAGGATGCCTGTGTCGGCGATAGTGGCGGCCCCATGGTGCTCGTAGTCGATGATCAGTGGGTGCATGTGGGGCTTGTCTCCTATGGCGCTGGGTGTCAGGAGTCCGGCGGGTATTATGGGGTGTATACCCGGAGCTCCGCCTTTGTGGATTTTATCAAACAGTATGTGCCTGCCGCCAAGTTTACCACAGGGCCGATAATCGCTCCCACTCCCAAGGCTCTGCCCTGGCTCATGTTATTACTGCATACACACTGAGGCGTCTCTTTGTTTACGCAAAGAGATGGGGTCGTATGAAAGCCGGTTTTCCTGAAATTATCCAGGCTTTAAGGGGAAATTACTTTCCCGGATGGATTGATTTTTGCCTCATCGAGTACCATCCTGACTGTTCTGGCAAGGATGTCTCCTACTAACGGCTTGCACATATAGCTTTTGATCCCCATGGCATACGCGTCTTCTGCCGAGAGGGTCGTGCTGTGTCCGGTGCAGATGATGATCGGCATGAGCGGGGCGATCGTAAGCACAGCCTTGGCCAGTTCTGAACCGGTGAGCCCGGGCATGGTCTGGTCGCTGACAATCAGGTCGAACTGGGTCGGATCGGCCTGCACTTTGGCAAGGGCCTCGCGGCTGTCAGTAAGCCCGGTGACCGTATAGCCATAATTTTCAAGCAGCCTCTGATGGATCCGGACCAGCAGGGGCTTCGTCATCGACGATAAGGATCCGCTCAGCGCCAAGGGGCGGAGGGAGGAGCAAGGGTTTCGCTTTCTCCGGAATTGAGGTCTCCTTTTCCAGGGCCGGGATAAAGAGGCGAAAGGTAGATCCGAATCCGGGCTCGCTCTCAACCTCGATATAACCTTTAAAACTCTCAATGATACCATGGACAACAGCCAGGCCGAGACCGGTCCCTTTGCCCATCTCCTTGGTGGTAAAGTAGGGCTCAAAGATTCGGGCAACTGTCTCCGCATCCATACCCTGTCCCGTGTCGTTGACGGACAGGACGATAAAAGGGATTGGCGTCGAGCTCTTTTCTGCTGAATCGTTTACTGCCCTTGTTTGACGAGAGAGCGAGACCCGCAAGATCCCCTTTTCATCTTTCATGGCATGGAAGCCATTGGTACAGAGGTTCATGACAATCTGGTGGATCTTGGTCGGATCGGCCAGGATCGTCCCGCTGGCGCGATCAATATCTGACTGGATCTCAACACTGGTCGGCAGGGTGGCGCGCGTCAGGCGTAAGACCTCTTCAACGATCAGATGCGGTTGCAGTGGTTGCAGGAACTGTTGTGTCTTGCGGCTGAAATCGAGAATCTGCTTCACAAGGTTGCCGGCCCTTTGTCCTGCGATTATGATCTGTGCGATATCCTCCTGCACGACCGTTCCTGGAGGCAGATGCAGTTTTGCCAGCTCACAAGAACCCATGATTGCTGAGAGGATATTGTTGAAATCATGGGCTATGCCGCCGGCCAGTGTGCCGATGGCATCCATTTTCTGGGCCTGAAAGAGATCTTCTCCCATCTTTTTCTGGTCGGTGATGTCGTGGATTGTCGAGCAGAGAAGTTGACGGTCGTCGATAGTAAGGGTCCCGCGATGGGCTTCCACCTCTCGCAACTCACCACTCTTCAGCCGGTGCTGGAAGTAAAAGGTCTCTTTTCCGTTTCTCTGTACCTGATGTATTCTTTTCAGGATTTCCGGCGGGGCGAGTACATTGATATCCGAGATCTTCATCCCCGTCCATTCCTTGTGCTCATAGCCATAAAAGGCGCAGGCGGCGGAGTTGGCATCGAGGATGTCGGTGGTGTTGGGATCAATCAGCAGCATGACGTTGGGATTGTCATGAAAGAGGGTGGCGTACCGGGCCTCGCTTTTCTGCAGGGCGAGCTCTGTCTTTTTCCGTGCAGTGATATCGAGCCCGCACTCAAGCGCCCCGATAATCCGGCCTTCCGCATCCTTGACCGGGCTTGAGGTGACTGAGATATATCTCTCCCCGATCTGTCTTTCGTAGCTGTACTTCTGGCCGTCGGTCACCGTATATTGCACCCTGCAGGCGTCGCAGATCTTCTCCCTTCCTTTTTTTTCAGGGGGTCTCTGCATACTGGCCCCAGACCTCATAACAGTGCCTGCCCCTTACCTCCGCAGATTTCCGGCCGATGAGCTGCTCCATGTAGGTATCTATTTTTATGACCCGCATCTCCTGGTCTACATAGGAGAGATAAAACGGGGCGTTGTTCAATATGGCCTCATTCTCGGTGAGGGTTCTATTGAGGGCGTCCTCCAGCTCTTTCTCCCTGGTAATATCTTTGATAACACAGATTATCCTGCCTATTGTCCCGTCTTCATCCTTCAGGGGAGAGGCGGTAATCCGGGAAAATCTTTTTGAACCATCGGCCATGGTGTGATAGTGATTCACGGAAGCGGGGAGACCTGTTGTAAAAACCAGTCTGTGGACACACTCTTGTTCAGGGAGACATTGACCACTACAGGGCGATTCGACACGATGAAGGATCGCATGGCATGTTCGTCCCAGGACCTTCTCACTGCTGGTGGCGCACAGATCATAGAAATTCTGATTGGCAAAGGCTATTGTATGGTCCTGATCGACAATCAGAACACAATCAGTGAGATGGTTCAAGATAGCGTATGGATCTTGTGGTGGCATGCTGTGTTCTCCTTGGTACAGAAGCTTAACCAGACACTTCTTCCTGTTCCTTGGCCTTGTAAGTGGCTTCAGCTTTTCTTCTCTTTTTCGCCGCATACATCCTGGTATCGGCCAGCACAAGAAGTTCCTCAAGGGAGGCCCCCCCCGGGATCATGGGCAATGCCGAAACTGATGGAGATCCGCCGTTCCGCCGGGACTCCTTTGTTGATCAGGGCCAGTTCATGTTCCAGCCTGGCCAGCAGGATGGGTTCCGAGTCACTGCTCGAGGCGGAGGTGAACAGGATCGCAAATTCATCACCGCCCATGCGTCCGACAATATCGGCGTCTCTGACCGCGGTGCGCAGGAGTCTGGCGGTGGCAATCAGGGCCTTGTCTCCTGCCTCATGGCCCAGATGGTCATTGATCCATTTCATGTTGTCGAGATCGGCAAAGATGAGAAAGATCTCGCCGCCGCCGCGCTTCACGTAGTCGAGCTGCTGCAGGGCCTGGTCTATCTGGTCTATCTCATCCTGATCGATGTGGCCAAAGGCATCAACGTGCTTGTGACCGGCAATGGCCTGCGGTTCCTCCGTCTCCTGGAGAAAGGCATCGGAAAAGGAGGTGGTCGAAAAGTGCTTGCGCAAGTCTGCCGGATCCAGATGTTTTGCTGCCAGCTCTTTGTTGGCAATAAAGCGATATTCAGCCGGAAAACTGGCCATCAGGTCATTGAGCAGGGTGGACATAGGGAGGCTGATTTCAACCGAGCCAAGCTGATGACCATTGCGGGCGAGGGGGAAGACAAAACGGTAGGCCTGCCAGTTCCTGCCTATCTCGAAGCCGTCAATAGGCTTGCCGCTGCGGTTCACCTCTGCGACCGAGGGACGGATAGTATCCAGCTGGTCGCCGTAGAGCTCCGGCAGATGCATGCGCAGGAAACTGGTGGTGTCGGCCAGGTGAAAGTGGACCTGACGGAAGGAATTTTTCAGCAGGATCCGGTACAGGGGCAGGAACCTGTTGTACAGTTCCCGGCGCAGCCGGTTGCGTTCTTCCGCATCGGCTGCAGCGGCCTGTTCCATGAGGGAGAGCACCTCGGGCGTGGAGAAGGTTTTTTCATAACCCATCTGGATACGTCGCTGGTAGGAACTGGTTATCAGGCTGTATTGACCCTCGATGTCTATCTGCCTCTTGCTGAAAAAAGAATCGAGTTCCTCTCTTTTGAAGAGGGAGAGGGAAAAGAGGGTAATGGCCTGGATGACTATAAAAAAGAGAAGATAGCGTACGAGGTGTCTTTTTTGTTTCATGGGAAGTATCGGCTCGTAGTCATGCTTATTCAGCAGAGGGCTTGTTACTGTTTTCACCATTCCTGGGCAGGCGAATGATAAAGGTGCTGCCCACCCCGATCTCAGATTCCAGGGAAATGGTTGATTCCATAGTGTTTGCCAATAATCGTCAAGGCGGCTCCTCTCAGATTGACGGCAGGGTTCAGGAGCTCTGTGCCTGGTCGCTTTCTTTGCCGAGGGGCAGCTCAATGATAAATTTTGCCCCCTGGCCGCTCTCTGATTGAACGGTGAGCCGTCCTCCATGTTTGGTGACAATGATGGTGTAGGAAACGGATAAACCAAGCCCGGTGCCTGCTCCGGTATCTTTGGTGGTGAAGAAATGGTTGAAGATATGGCGTCTGGTCTCCTCGTCTATGCCGGGGCCGTTATCTTCGATCTCAACACGGATCAATCTCCTTCAGGAGCAGGGTGCGCAGGATAATACGGGCCTTTGGCTTCGGCTCGGCTCGATCACCCATGGCCTGAACCGCGTTCTTCAGCAGGTTGATGAAGACCTGTTCAATATCCATGGCCACACAGGAAACCCGGGGCAGGTCGGGACTGTAGTCTCTGATGATCTCAAGATAGATGAAATTATAATTTTTTCGCATATCGTAATCATTTTTGGCCAGCTCCACCGATTTGTCCAGCAGGGAGGCCAGATCTTCCTGAGAACTGTCACTCTTCTGGGGGCGGCTGAACTGGAGCAGGTTGCTGATGATCTTGGCGGATTTGATGGCCGACTCCCTGATGCCGTTCATGAAAAAATTTATATCCTTTTTTTCAAAATAGTCCTGGACCTTCGCCAGCTCAAGGCCGCATCTGTCGGCCATTTCCCGGTTTCCGGCAAGATCCGGGGCAAGGGACTGCTGGATGACCTGGATGGACTGGAGGATGGCTGAAAGCGGGGTGTTGATCTCATGGGCGACGCCGGCGGCCAGTCCGGCAATGGTGGACATCTTTTCCGCCTGCATCATCTGCTCTTCCATGAGTTTGTAACTCGTCATGTCGCGCACGATTCCCACAGCGTGCCACTCGCCATCCTGAAAGAGTGCCGACAGGGAGAGGGTGACAGGGATCTCCCGGCCATCCTTGCGCAAGGCCGACAACTCAATTGTCTTGCCGATGGCTTTGCCGTGGCCGCTCTGGAAGAATTCCGGAAAGGCTGCCTGCTGTGCCACCTGATAGTGCAAGGGCGCCAGCAGTGTATGCAGATCATTCCCCAAGACCTCATCGACGCGATAGCCGAATATCTTCTCGGCGGCCGGATTCCAGAAGGAGATAGCCCCATGCTGGTCCATCATAATGATGGCATCCTGGGCCGAATCGGTGATACCCCGTAGCCGCTTTTCACTCAGGCGTAAAGAATCTTCCGCCTTTCTTTGTTGCTCCTGCTGGCCCAGGTTGAAGAGGGCGTAGCCAATATTCATGGCGATTGCACTGAACAGATTCTGCTCCTCCAGATTCTCAATGAAGTCGATGGGGAGAGAGACGTGCAGATAGCCATAGGCGCTGGATTGATATTGCAGGGGGGCGCAGAAAATCCCTTTTCTTGGATAGCCGCCTGCCGTGGGACATTCACCGCAGAAGAGCAAAGGCGCGTCAATGACGACCATTCCCTGGCGCTCTCTGCATTCCAGGATACAGGGGGGCGGAGTGCCCGTATTGATCTGCTGTTCAAAGCTGGTCAAGGTTGTGGTGCAAACCGGATTCTGCTCTGATCGCTATTTTCCCGTCTTTATCGAGCAGGATGATCCAGGCGCTGGCATAGTCACGACTTTCGACCATGATTTCACAACATCTCTGCACCAGTTCCTGCTGTCCTTGCTCCTGGCCAATGAGCCGATGGATTTCGATGAAGGTTTCCAGCAGGATGGTGAGGTGTTCCGTTCGTTGCTCCTCTCTCCGGATCTGGGTAATATCGCTGAAGAGACAGTGAGTCAGGGATAAGTTCCCCTGGTCATCGAGGACAGATTCACTGTGGAAGGAGGCCAGGAGCGTGGAGCCGTCTTTTTTTATCAGCTCAAGTTCACAGTCCTTCTTTCCATCCTTCTCCGCAAAAAGGGGAAAAGTCTTCAGAAAATAGGGCAATGACTGAGGCGTCACAAAATTACCAAACCAGAGGCCAGTCACTTCGTTTCTGCTGTACCCCAGGGCTGTGAGCCAGGTCTGATTGATATTCAGCACATGTCCTTCCTGGTCCAGAGACATATACGGCAGCGGGGCCTTGTCATAGAGCAGACGGAAGCGTTGCTCCTGGCTGCGCAGCTCTTTTTTGTCCTCCCGGCTGTTTCTCAGGAGCCGGCTCAGCCACAAGAGCAGGGGCAGGGAGGCCAGGAGGATGATCAGAAACAAGAGGATATGGTTTCGCTGGGTTTGGCTGTTCAGGCGGGCCAGCTCGTGTGGCCAGATCTGATTGAGCAGGATCAGGAAAGGGGCCGTCTCCTGTTGCACTTTCTGGCTGAGGGCGGCGGGTTGCGTGCTGCCGCCCTCCCTTGCGCCTCCCTTGTCTGCGATCAGGGGGAGGGTTGTAAAGGTAAACATCCCCTCTGCGGTCATGAGCTGGCCCTGGCCCTGTCGGCGTATCTCCTGCCAGATCTCCGGGAAACGGCGGCCAAAACTCCGCTGCGGATCACGGGCAAATCCCCATTCATCTCTCTTGTCGGGGGCAAGCAGCCAATAGCCTTCCTGGTTTACTATCTGGGGGGTGTTGCTGGTATAATGTTCACCAGGTTTTTTCTGGTGAACCATTGTCCTGCTGAAGAGATCAAGAAGGGGTTGTCCTTCGTAGGTGAAGAGGAGGGTGCCGATTTTTTGATTGTGCTGGTCAAAGATCGGGGCGACCATGCGGAAGAGGGGGCGGAATGGACGCCTTGGCTCGCCCTGTGTGTCGAGCGCCAGGGTTATGGGCGAGAGCGTTACCTGCCCCCCCCCGGCCATTGCTGGTCAGCAAGAAAATCGTTTGCTGCTTCGCTTTTCAGTTCATGGAGGGGAATGATCGCTGTCAGCCGGTCTCTCTTTTCCACCCGGAGAAGCTCTTTGCCGTTGCTGTCGAATAGCTGGACCTGGTTATCAGCCTGTAGGGTCTGATAGCCGCAGTTTTCAAGAAAGGCTGCCATGCTCTTGCGCACAAGGGGGGTCATCTTCAACGAGGAGGATGGTTTTTTTGGGGAGAGGGCTCGTCATGGGATTCTCTGTCATTGTTTCTCACGATTTTTTTAGTAATATTTCCACCCGGATGCAATTTTTGATGGTCTCGTAAAAAGTCCATATGACCATACTGTCATTTCGAAGCGAAGCGAGAAAACGTGTTCCTCCGCACTTCTGTACTCCTTGCATGCATTTGGAATAACATGCTTTTTTGACTTTTTTTACGAGACCGTCAATGTTTAACCTACTCATAATGAATCTGCGTAGAGTATGTGTTCGCTTTACTGCCTTTTTGTTAATAAAGTCAATACTAAAGGGGCGTTAGCAAAGAATTTTTCCTGAGTGCCTCAGGGTCGTTCAATCTCAACGGCGACCTTTCTTCTCCCCCACTGGATGGCGTCGGCGTGGGAGTCAAAGAAGAGATCAATGCGGTCAGGCCCTTTGATTGCCCCGCCCCGATCTTCCACCACTCCCCATCCATAGCCGGGGATGTACATCCTGGTGCCGAAAGGATAATATTTGGTGTCGGCGGCAATGGTGCCTCTTTCGGGCAGGAAATACCAGGGGAATAAAATCAGCCGGGTGGGAATCATCCAGGGCCGCTGTAGGGAGTCGAGGGAGAAGAAGCCGGGCTGCGGTTCCGTGGGGGTGGTGCCGCCGGCGGTGAGTCCGCTGTAGGGGCGACCGGCATGGTTGCCATAATCTACATAGCGATTCCAGAAGTCGAGTTTGAGAAAGAGCCAGCTGCCGCGCTCCCAGCCGCAGCATTGGGAACAGCCGCAGTAGCCGGTGACTTCCATGGTCCGGCCTCCTGTCTCGCCGCTGGATATCTGTCGTTTGGCACAACCGGAGAAGAACAGGCTGAGGCCAAGAAGGATGATAAGGAATGAACGGGCAGCAGAGAATCGCCGGGCACCTGTTGCCTGCTGGTCTGTCATGTGCGATGAAACCATTTTTTTATCTCCGTGGCAGTGAAATGTTTCAAGACTGGCCGTCCGTGCGGGCAGTGGGAAAAAAGATCGGCCCTGGCCATACGG
>JANZPQ010000034.1:0-5299 GCA_038040945.1 Desulfobulbaceae bacterium
GGCCATGATTGCCAGCCGTCCACCTTGGTCAACAAATTGGAGAATGGCGTCAATCTCTGCTTCTGTCAGAGCTAGAAATGGCCCTGAAATTATCAGAATATCAAAATCGGCGAGAGACTTTGCTGTCAGTGGCTTATTAGAGACGCTGATCGTTGCACCTTCCTCTGTAAACAGAGAAGCCAGTTGAGAAAGATCCAGCGGACGATCCTTTTCAACCAGAAATTGCTGTCCGTGGCCTTGGTCAAAAAGCACTGTCGGTCCGGCTGTGGCCGATACGGGAAGCAGGAAAAGAAGCAGAAGGAACCAGGCACAGAGGAAATTCTTTATTTTTATCATATGATTTTTCTCCATTGAGCTTCTTGCAGAGATGCTTGCATGCAAGAAGAGGCTCCATTAAAAGGTGATACGCCTCTGTAAAAAAAACATAACCAGCTGATCATTCTTATTGTAGAGCCACTTTTCTTATCTTGAGCAAAGTACGCTACGGCCTTTTTTAGAATATCGCGCTCCTCCTTCAAACGACGGGTCTCAAGGCGAAGACGTTTCACTTCATCATAAATGTGTTCTTCCACCACCTTCCCTCTCTGATTTTGAACAGGGCGCTGGTATTGGCCGATCCAGGTATATGGCGTATTTTTGAAAAGGTTGTCGTTAAGGCTCCTGCAAAATGACAGCTTGTCATTTTGCAGGAGCCTCCAAGGTGAACCGTGACCCTTATTTTGTCTTTGTCGGCAGATTATGTACATTTATATGACAATCAAGGCATCTTGGAAATTTCTGCAGGATCTTGGCGTCATGAGGGGCACTATGACATTTCTGGCAGTCAGGAATCTTGCCGTGTGTGTCATGACACTTAGCACAACTGACCTTGCCATGGAGACTTGTTGTGCCGGACCATTCTTTGAAGACACTGCCATGACAGGAACCGCAGGTCGGACTCGATGCTTCCGAGTCATCATAGCTGACCTGCATGGGTTTATGAACAGGATGACACGATTTGCATGATTCCAGGGCCTGATCAGGGATATGGGGTGAATGGCAATCCATACAGGAGGGAATCAGGCCGTGACTTGAATGGCAGGCGGTACATTCCTGTTGACTGTGAGCACTGGGGAATTGAACAAGTTGCGCCTGGGGCTGGGTGTGACATGTGCCACATGAGGCCACCAGATTTTTGTCCATTGCAATTTGCAGCGGCATGTGGGGATCTTTATGGCACTCAAGACAGGCGGTAAACGCCTTGCCATGGGGCGGCTCTTTATGGCAACTGCCGCACTGAGGCATAATTTCCGCCCAGTTTTGTTTCAGCGGATTATAGGAATGCAACTGCTGATGGCAATCCTGACACTGGAAACGATGCCGCTCGCCTTTCTCTTTTATTTTGTGAAAAATCGCTGGGTGGCACTGGCCGCACTGGTCTACAGTCAAGGGTTTTATCTCAGTATCGTAAGGATTAAGGGCGGCCGCATCCTTGTTGGCCTGTTGCGCTTGTACATCGACATTTACCTGCTGCTCAGGGACCAATTGGGTGGCTTCCCCAGGCTGGTTTTCCTGCAATTGGACACAGGCTGAGATAAGCCCCAGCACGCCAATAACCATTATGCAACAAGCACCTTTCATCCACTTGTCTTGTCTCATCGTTTCACCTAAATTTTATTGATCCAGTAGAAAAGCAAGGGGGGCCGACACATCTTGCTGGAAGCGTCGGGTCCCCCTGCTCATTTTCATCACGCTGCTATTTTTTCACATTTTTGACAGCAGGCTTGGTAGCCTTCACTTCAGGAATGCTCATATTGTTCAAATCATGAGCAGTATTATGACAATCACCGCATTTTGGAAATTTTGCTACGATGCCGGCGGCATGTGGCGCTCCATGGCAATCTGCGCAGCTGGGAATCATCTTGTGCTTATCCTGATGACAGGTCACGCAACTTACGTCACGATGCTTGGTCTGACTGGCCATCAACAGTTTAAAGGCTTCATCATGACAGGACCCGCATTTTTGAGAATCCAGCTCCTTGGTATACGCAACCTCCAGAGGCATATGCGCCTTATGGCAACTCCCACAGTCTGCCTGAACCATTGCCGCTGAATGTCCCTCGTGACAACTCATGCATGCCGGCGCCTCCCCATGTTTGGTGTGACAGTCAGTACAGTCCATGGAGCTGTGAAAACTCTTGAATTGATTGAGCTGAACCTTTTGCGGCTCATGACAGGTCAAACAAGGCGCAGTGAGATTTTTAGCCAGGGTGAGGTCAAGGGGAGCATGAGGATTGGAATGACACTGCAGGCATCCTTCAAGTTCATAATGGCTCTTCCCGCTGTGACATTGGCTGCATTGGGGTATGATTTCCAGGACGTTGGGCGGATGTCCCGCATGACAGTCCACACAGCTCACTGCGGTTTTATGGGCCCCGCCTTTTTCAGCAATATCTTTAGGCGCTTCGGAGTGACATTTAACGCAGTCGCTGCTTGCCAGGATCGTTGATTGTCCCTCTGCCGCCGGTTCTGCCTGAACGTTGGCCTCCGCCGCCTGCGCCCCGCCAACAAGCCCTGTCGTTAGCAGGCAAAACAGACATAAAGCCCCAAACATACTATGCCGGACTACCGTTTTTTTACCAGACTCCTTTTTCTCCACCTTTCCCCTCCCTTATTAATTTTAACAAATGTACCTATGAGACTCTGACAAACCATCTATAATATGAATGACAAATGTTCTATTTATCGCTTTCTGACATAGAAAGCAAACATATATGCAAAAAATATACCCCTCACCAGAGAAACATCTTACAAAAACAGATGAACCTCTTGAAAAATGACGAATGAAGTCCAACATTACATTCAACAACTGTCATTCCCGCGCAGGCAGGAATCCATACCATGTTGAATGTACAAAAATAGATTCCCGATAAAAGAACTCGGGAATGACATTCTGGTCATTTAGCAGGAGCCTCTAGAGAGAAGCCAGGTGCGTCATTTCACCCACCGATGGGGTAAACAACGCACCAATCTGGGCCACTTCACCCTCCCGCATATCCTTTTCTGGTCAAAATAACATCAGCCAGATATGAGTTTTTGCTAGACCATCAGCACTATCTGTTTTAAAATAGTGACTATAGTCTTCACGCAATACCGCATGGCCTGATTCCTGCATATTTTTTTTGAATAAACTCCTGACGACCTCGCAAGAAGTTAAAAAACGTCACCATCTCGAACGACAGGAGGACTCTTGTTTCCCGGATACCCTGATTATCCCGATTGCTCTTGCCGGAGGCTGGCAGGCTCGCTTACCTGCTAGAACTCCTCACTCTTACTTAAAGCTGGAATCTGCGCTTGTGGAAAATATTATAACAGACCTTCGCTCCCTGTATCGGAGTTCACGAAGAATGGCCAATTCCGATGACGTCAATGCGATTTTTGATTATCTTGTCAGGGATTTGATTGACAGCACCGGACTTGATCGAATAATGATATTACGACTGGATTGCAGAAATCATTTTCTCGAATCTCAGGCTTGTTATGGATTTCAAGATGTCAGCAAGTACAGTTACAAGATTTTCTTTGACGACGTCAACGGCCTGCTGCGCAAGGTATATAACGACAGGGAGCCACTCAGTGTCGTTGACTTTAAAGAGTCCAAGACAGACGAGGAATCTGCGCCACAGACGTGTGGAATTCCCAAGGATAATTACAGAAGCTCTAAAGGAGAAAACAGAAGATCGCGAATTAATCTTTGCGTCCCTGACCTTGCATCCTGTCAGACCTATGCGGAACAATCGGGTCAATATCAGCATTATACAGTGATGCAGATGAATAAACATGACAAGACGGTCAGTCATCTGCTGGGAGATATCACCTCTTTTCTGATCTTGCCGATTTGTGATGAAAAATCTTTCTACGGCTATGTGCTGGCTGACAGCTCTTTATCTAAAAAAGTGATCAGCTATAATGAGATTCGCCATGCAATTTCCCTGGTGAAGCATGCGACATGTTCGTTACATCGAGTCCTGACGCAAAAAGAAATGTTCGACAAAATAGATTCCCAACTTACAGATAACCAGGAACTGAAAAATTTTTACCAGGGTATCATCCAGAATCTTCGCAGTGGCCTGATTATCGTTGATCAATTTATGAAAATCAGTGAAGTCAATCCAGCCGCTGAGTTTCTCACTGGCTACCAGAGCGATGAGCTCCTTGGCAAACCACTGAATTATCTTTTTGCTGAAAAAAACAATCACAACAAATGCTTCTATCTCGATATCGTTGACGACATGGATTCATGCATGGGAGCCCTTGCCGAAATCCCCCTGCACAAGAAAAACAAGGAAATTATCCCGACAGAAGTGTGCTTTTCGGTTATTAAAGACATCAATGATACTATTTCCGGCTTGAGCTGTATCTTTCAAGACGTCTCCACCCGAAAAACCAAGGAGCAGAATCTTGCCAGGGGCGACAAACTTGCCTCCCTGGGAGAACTTGCCGCCGGCATGGCCCATGAGATTAAAAACCCTCTGGCCGGAATAGCCGGGGCCATGCAGATCATGGCCAGGAATTATCATACTGAGAATCCATATCATTTTGTCTTTAATGAGGTCCAGGAACAGGTGAAACGCCTGGACTCTTTTGTCAACGACCTGCTCCAGTTTGCCAGACCGGGCCAGATTAATTTTTCTGATGTTGACATTGAAGCCGTAATAGATAAAGTTTTTTTTCTAGCCATGCATCAGCTTGATAAGAAAAAAATAGCCGTCACGAAGTCGCATGGGACCAATGCATCACTGGTTCAAGGAGATGCTGAACAGCTTCAGCAGGCGCTGTTGAACATCGTGATGAACGCGATTGAGGCCATGGAGGAGGGGGGGAGCTTAACTATTCAAAGCCTGTTGACGACGGAGTCTCCCACAACCACTCTCCGCAAAAAGTCCATTATCCCCCGTTTTGCTCAGGAAAGTGCCATGATAAAAATTTCTATTGCAGATACCGGACATGGAATTGACAAAGAAGATCTGGAGAAAATCTTCAACCCTTTTCACACGACAAAATGCAAAGGAACGGGTCTGGGCCTCTCCATATCTCACCGTATCATAGAACAGCATGGTGGCGCGGTCACGGTGAAGAGCAGCCCTGGAACCGGCTCTGTTTTTACAGTCTTGTTACCGGTCTGTGACACCTCTGCCTCCTTGAAAAGACCTGAAGATAGTACCCTGGGACAGATAAGGCTTATATGAAAAAACATCGTGTCTTGATTGTTGATGATGAAAAGCTGGTGTGCTGGTCACTCAGCGAGGTGCTGAGCGCA
>JANZPQ010000035.1:0-5960 GCA_038040945.1 Desulfobulbaceae bacterium
GCATGATCGCGGCCAAAGGCCTTACCGATATCCGCCAGAGACTGCTGGGTATGGGCCCGGCTGAGATACATGGCCACTTGCCGAGGAAAGACAATCGCTTTTTTACGGGTACGTGACTGCATATCCTGGACACTGACATTGAACTGGCTGCTGACAAACTCACCGATCATGATTGCCGTCAGATTTTTCGGGGGGCCGACAATCCCTTCCACGACCTCGCGAACCAGGGCCATCTCAATCTCGCCACCCATCAGGGCAGACTTGGCGCGAATGGCAAGGATGGCGGATTCAATCTGACGCACATCGCCCTTGATGTGCTGGGCAAGATAGGCGATCAAGTCCTCATCCAGCAAAAGCCCGTGTGATGACGCCTTCTTATGGACAATCCGGTTGCGGGTCAGAATATCCGGTTCCTGGATAGTAGTTACCAGCCCGGACGTCATCCGTGAACGAAACTCCTCATCAATACCACTCAGCTCCCGAGGCGCACTATTGGCAGTAAGGATCACTCTCTTGCCACCTTTAATCAGGGAATCAAGGAGCTCATTCAACTCTTCCTGGGTCTTTTTTTTACCGGTCAGCGAATGGACATCTTCAACCAGCAGGATATCACACTGATCATGATACTTCCGTTTAAAGCGATCCATACTGTTGGCCTGGATATTGCGCACCATCTCGGCCGAAAATTGCTGGGCAGTCAGATAATGAAGCCGGGCCTCAGGAGAAGTAGCCAGAATCTGATGGGCAACGGCATGGGTCAGATGACTCTTGCCTAGTCCGGTGGAACTGTTGATATAGAGACAGGGGCCAACGGTATCAGTACCAGTAACCATAGATTTACAAGCCGACAGGGCCAGCAGGTTACTGTCGCCTGCCATAAACTCATCAAAGACATAACGGGGGTGCAGGGCCCTCACCGACGATCCGCCGGCCGGGATATGCGGCAGACGTAACTGACTCGCCTGCGGAGAGGGGGGCAGGGCCTTCTGGCCGGCCTCACATAAAACAACCTGCCTCTGAGTGCCATCTATAGCATGAACCTGTTCCTGAATCAGGCCAAGATGATGCTGGGCCAGATGGGCACGATAAAAACGATCCGGACAGGCAAGTCGGATCGATTCCTCATCACAGTGCACACACTCAAGAGGCTCAATCCAGAGAGTATAGATATTTTCAGCAAGGACATCACGTAAATTCTCTTTTATCTTCTGCCACACCATGCCAGTTCCTCTTATCATCTCTTACTTTAAAACCGATACAAAGCTATTTAAGACAGTTTATTACTGAATAAGGCCAGCATATTCTCTCCAGAAAATTGAAAAAAAAAATTATCAACACCAAGAAAGAAAACCCCTGAGCGACACCTCTCTTTGCTCAACGTAGGATTTCTTTTCCAGCAAGTCATGCCACGATATAAACTCTAAATCCCGCCTCCAGTCAAAGACGATTGATGTCTATTTATTAATGCTTTTCACCTGAGGCAACCATCCACGCGAGAGCGCATGACGCTTGACTTCCAGCCTCACTTCCGTTGCAATCCCTTGGTTTTTTGGGCATCAACACAATCACTCTTTTTATCGTGTCATCCTGACTGCTTATTCACACCACACACAAGTTATCAACAATTTCACAAAAATCAACATCTCACCATATCTTAATAAAGATACTAATAACTCAAAATATCGCCATATTTAATGGAAGACTTTTTTAATATATCGCTATTTCAATCACTCCGGCTCAAACTGTTTTTTTTCTTTTTTCATCCGGGATCATTCAACGCTGACACAAGAACCGGGCCGCTCAATCATAGAAAGAGGCCCGCAAAATAACATCCTCTCTTGTATAAAACAAAGCACTCATAGCGTTACCCTCTTGCACGCTTATACTGACGCCACCCGGGCAATTGTCACCACGCACACCTCGACGGCACCCGCTGCAAGCAGGGTTCTGGTGCACTCGCTCACCGTCGTGCCGGTGGTCAGGACATCATCAACTAGGAAGATCCTCCGGCCACAGACAGAAGCCGGGTACCTGAGCGCAAAGGCACCCTTCAGGTTCTTTCTTCGAGCGTCACCATTAAGTGTGGTCTGCGGCGGGGTGTCGCGCGTCCGGATCAGGGCATCACGCAGAAACGCATCACCGGCCTGCGGGAAAAAAATCCTGGCCAGCAACAGGGATTGATTGAGACCTCGTTTTTTCAAACGGCCAGAAAAGAGCGGAACCGGGACAATGCGATCATCAGCCGGCTGGAACTCGAGCCCAAGGTCATACACAAAGGGGACAATGACTTGCGCAAGGGCCGGCAGGGTCGACGTATCTGCCGCGTATTTCAAACGATGGAGCAGATGACTGACCGGGTCCTCATAGCGGACAACCGACCGCGCCCTGCCATACAGCGGCCGATGCCGCAGACAGCAGCCGCAGAGATGATCACCGCCGCTGCTGTCAGGAAACTCCTGGCCACAGCAGGAACAGAGAGGAGAATGCAGATAATGGATCATGGAGAGACAGCCGGCACAGATCACCTGCCCCTTGCCGGGATGACCAACCCGGCAGCAGGAACAGCGGCTGGGAAAGATCAGCTCCACACAGCCGCCAGCCCACTCTTTCCAGGGAATCATAGAGAAGACAAGACGAGAAATAACATGAAAAAATGCAAGAGGAGCCTCCTTCTGTTCAATGAGTGAGCGGAACCCTTCCCTTCTTGTATCGATCCCGGCTCCCTGTTGTCAAGGCAAGAAAACAAGCAACCCCACTCCCGACTGAAAAAACGAGGCGTAAAAACAGTTCAAAAAAGATGTTTTTTCTGCAAATTCATGATAGCGTACTCTCGATTTGTCATAAGTGACCTTGAGAAGAGAGTATTTTCGTGCAATCGGACGGTCCGGTCGATTCGCTCGGCCCCGCTCGGCGAAAGATCTTCTTTCGAGGTTCCCATGTTCATGCGTTGTTCATAGAGTATGGAGTCAACTGTCGTGCAAACATATTCGCCCCCTAACAAAATGCTCGGTATTCTCATCGGCGGCTCCGGTCTTATCGGTGGTACCCTCGCCCACTATTTCAAAACCAAAACTACCGATTCCATTGAGCTCCGGGCCCCAAGCAGTAAAAAACTCTCCATCAGAAACGCCGGCGACATCCGCGACTACCTCAAACGAGTCCGCCCTGATTTTGTTATCAATACCGCTATCGCCAACATTGGCTCCGACTCTCAACTCGCCTTTGAGGTCAACTATCTTGGCACCCTGAACCTGGCTCGTGCCGCGGCAGCCCTGCGCATCCCCTATATCCATATAAGCTCGGCCGCCATCCTGCCATACGGTGAGGAGATCAAAGAGGAAGAGCACCTGCCCCTCACGGCCCAGCTGAACAACTATGCAAAATCGAAGCTGATGGCCGAGCAGACCCTGCAACACATGCACCAGAATGTCGGACTCGACTACACCGCTAATCGTCTGGCTGTCGTGTACGGTGAACATGACCATAAGATCCAGGGCTTCCATCGCCTTTTTTTTTCCATTGCTGACCAAGCCATGCCGGTTCTTTTTACCAAAAAAAAAGTACTGCACTCCTACTCCAATGCCGACAAATTGCCCTATTTCGTCCACCATGTCCTCTTGAACCGCCAGGAGTTTTCCGGTGAGACCTATCATTTTGTCGACAAAAAGCCGGTTGAACTTGCAGACCTGATTCTCACCATCAAGTCATACCTGGAGGTCAAGACACCGCGTGAAATCTATGTCCCTTATCCTGTGGCCACGATTGGCAAAAAGACCATGGAGATCCTCCTTAAAGTTTTCTCAAAAATTGGTCTGAAGGCAAGCCTGCCGGCAGAATTGATGTTCCTTGAAAGTTTCTACAAGACCCAGACCCTGTCATCGAGCAAACTGCACCGGTCAAGCTTCCAAGATCCAATGCCCGAAGAGACCATCTACACCAAGCTGCCGGCCCTGGTGATCTACTACCTGACCCGCTGGAGCCATCAGAATCTCATCTCCACCTTCAGTGACTCCATGATCCAGGCAACTGCCATGGACACCGAGTTCCAGCAGGCGCCGCAAGCGCTGCTGAACAACATCCACCAGGACTCCATCAGCCCATTTGCCGATCTCTGCAACGTCCCAGAGCCATGACAGCCGCAGCTCTCATCCGTGGCGGAGCCCTCCTGCTCCTTGCTCCCCTGGTGACCATTTACTACAGCCTGACCATTGCCATCGCTATCTTTCTCTTGCGCCTTCCTGAAGACAAGCTGCAACACTATCCCAGGCAATGGGCCAGACTCTTCTGCCTCATCGCCGGAGTACGGGTGAACATCGAAGGAGCTGAAAAACTCCAGCCAGGGAGCGGATATATTTACTGCGCCAATCACCTCAGCCAGTTTGACATCTTCAGCTTCCAAGGCTACTTCCCCTTCAGCTTCCGCTGGCTGGCCAAGGAAGAACTGTTTAAAACCCCTTTTCTTGGTCGCGCCATGAGCAATACCGGGGCCATCGCCATTAATCGCAGTCACGGCAGAGAGGCCTTAAAAAGTCTGCAACAGGCCGCGGAACGGATACAATCCGGTAGCTCCGTCCTTATCTTTCCAGAAGGGACTAGATCAGCCGACGGCACACTTCAACCCTTCAAGAGCGGGGCCATGCTCCTGGCCATCAAGGCCGGGGTCCCCATCGTCCCCGTCGCCTTTATCGGTTCCTATTCTGTTCTGCCGAAAGGAAGCCTCTTTGCCCGTCCCGGTTCCATCACGATCAAGATCGGTGAACCGTTGGTCGTCACCGGCTACAGCAACAAAGACAAACAGGATCTGGCCATTACCGTCCATGACAAAGTGGCTGAGCTTCTCAAGGACCGCTGATAAAATCATTGAAGATCATTTTTTTCCAACATATCCATTTGCCCTCTTTGCAAAAATTTTCAAACATGGCATAGTGCCTTGATTCTTTTTTATATTTCCATATCGTTGAAGTGCAATCCATCATATAAGAAAAAAATAAGTTCAATTGATAACCATTTTCTTTCTCATATCCTCATGCATCCTGTTGTTGAAAAAGGACCACTCTTATGAACTGCCCACGAAGATCAGTATCTCCGGCCCGTCCATCCTTTTCCGCCATCTCCAGACTGTCCCTGCTTCTCCTGCATCTCGTACTGTATGGTCTTGTGGCCTCCCCGGCCGCTGCCGTTGAACAGAATACCACCTTTCTGCCGGCCAAGATCAACACCGCCGCTAATGCAGATGCCCTGACAAGCCAGGCTGATCTGGCCCTTGCCGCTGCCCTTGCCACTCAGGGCTTTACCATGCTTGAACGCGGCCAGGCTATGCAGATGCTCAATTATTCCGGCGCCTGGCCTCCTGCGACCAAAGAGCTGCAGGCGCTTTCCCAGAAGACGGGGCAGGACTATGTGGCCGTTGGCAGCGTGACCGCCATTGGCGAGCAGGTCAGTATTGACTACAAGGTTTATGACCTGCTTGAAGGATCCGCGCCAAAGTCCTATTACCGCCACGATGAGTCCCTGAAAAATTTATCCTCGATCATGGAGGAGATAAGTAAAGAGATGATCCGCTTCACCCATCGGCAGCAGGTCATCGCCTCAATCGGGCCAGAGGGGAACAAACGTATTGATTCAGGGGCAATCGCCCGCAAGATCCAGAGCAAGGTTGGTGATCTCTATTCTCCAGCGGCCTTACGGAATGACCTCAAGGCCATTTTCGCCATGGGTTATTTTGACAATGTCAACGTCAAGGTTGAAGAGAGCGAAGACGGCAAGAATATCATCTTCCAGATCACCGAAAAACCCCTGATCAAAAAGGTTGAGTTTTCAGGCATTGATGAGCTCGATGAGACCGAGGTGAAAGAGGCGGCCAACGTCACCACCAACACCATCGTCAACCCCGCCACCATCAACAAGAGCGGCGAGGCCATCAAAACCCTGTACAAATCCAAAGGCTACTATGACACCAA
>JANZPQ010000036.1:0-8146 GCA_038040945.1 Desulfobulbaceae bacterium
GAACCGACACTCTGTTTCACCTGCCCGTCATGCAGATCGATACAAGGTCGAAATTTCATAATGCCCTGCCCTGTGTTTGAGTAGACAAAAAAAAGCGGGTATCTCCTGCTGGAGATACCCGCTTTTTTTCTATTTGTTCAACCATGCCAGCCAAAAAGTCCGGCGACACCGTTAACCCTGCTCACTTGCTCCTGCCTATGCCTTCTGGATCAGCATGGTGGACGCATCAAGGGTCAGAGAGGTTCCGGGATCAACCTCGCAGCTGTTACATTTAAGAATCTTCAGATCAATGGCATCGTTCTTAGGTGCAATCATCAGGGCAACATCAAAAAGGTCCTCAAGTTCATGACAGGGAGCAGGCACACCCAAAGGGCTCTTTCGTTCATCATCACGATGAGTGGTTGCTGAAAACCAGATCATCTTCAAGCCCTTTCTTACCATGAACTCCTTGAATTCCTGCAGGGCCGCATGACTGCCTGCCTGGAAATCGTATCCATCAATAATCAGACACACAGGCTTATAGATATTCTGCTCCACCAGATCATCGAGTCTTTCTTCAAGCTTGACCTGATTGAAGTTAGTCTCCTTGAAGGTCATGATCATCCGATTCGGCATGATCTCGGCAACGGTAGTCTGAAAGCTGTCACTTTTCTCATCGGCTGCCATCAGGGCCAGGATATCATCATACCAGGCCCGGGTCTTGTCAAAACTCTCACCGATAGAGACATGCAGCACCTTATCGCCCCAAAGCATCGAATCAAGGGCAATCTGTACCAGAATGGCGGTCTTACCCAGACCAGCTCTGGCCACAACCAGCCCCATACCGGCGCCTTTTTCCTTTACCTTCTTTTCAAGTCCCAGAATACGCAAGGGATTTTTCATTACCAGGTTTTTTTTCGCCATGGCCGTGTACCTCATTTATCTATTCATTTGCTTCGCCCACAAAGGACGATCTGCCGGTCATGGAACCCATGCCCGGAACACAACAACTTTTCATTCAGAATGAAAAACTAGGCGTTCTTCTTTTCGCTCTGATATTTCTTGATCAGCTCGTCATTGACCAGCTTTGGCACTTGCTTGAAGGCGGAAAATTCCATAGTGAACTCGGCCTTGCCCTGGGTGAGAGAACGCAGGGTGGTTGAATAGCCAAACATCTCAGACAAAGGTACATCGGCCTCAACCACGGTATAATTCCCCTCTTCCATGGTGCCGATAATCATGCCGCGGCGCTGATTGATACTGCCCATGATCGACCCCTGGAATTCGGTGGGTCCCTCGACAGAGACCTTCATGATCGGCTCCATGATCACCGGCTTGGCTTTCATATACCCTTCCTTGAAGGCGCCAATGGCTGCCAGCTGGAAGGCCACATCAGAGGAGTCAACGGCATGATAGGCGCCGTCATTGATGACGCAGCGCACACCGGTAACCCCGGAACCGCAGAGCGAACCCTTGACCAGACTCTTCTGGAAACCCTTGTCGCAGGAGGAGATAAATTCCCGGGGAATAGAACCGCCGACAATGGAATCGACAAATTCATATTCACCCTCTTCCAGCGGCTCCATATAGCCGGCCACCCGGCCGAACTGACCTGAACCACCGGTCTGCTTCTTATGGGTATAGTTGAAATCGGCCCGGGCGGTAATGGTCTCACGATAGGCCACCTGGGGCGCGCCCACCTGAACCTCGGCATTAAATTCACGCTTCATCCGCTCAACATAGACTTCCAGGTGCAGCTCGCCCATTCCGGAGATAATAGTTTCATTGGTCTCATGGTCGACAAAGGTCTTGAAGGTCGGATCTTCCTTGGTGAAACGGTTCAGCGCCTTGGACATATTGATCTGCGCCTTGTTGTCCACCGGGGTAATGGCGAGCGAAATGACCGGCTCAGGAATATGCATGGAGCTCATGGAACAGGAAATCTCACCGGAACAAAAGGTATCACCGGATGCGCAGTCCACCCCAAAGAGGGCCACAATATCGCCGGAACCGCACAAGTCGATATCCTCCATCTCATCTGAATGCATCCGGCACAGACGGCCGATCTTCACCTTCTTGCCGGTCCGGGTGTTAAACACCGCATCGCCCTTGGTAACCTTGCCCTGATAGGTCCGCACATAGGTCAACTGCCCGTAGCGTCCATCTTCAAGCTTGAAGGCCAGCATGATCAGAGGATCATCAGAATCATTGGTGACCGCAAATTCCTTTTCTTCATTATTCAGATCAAGCGCCACGTTGACGACATCAGTGGGACAGGGAAGATAGGCGTTCACCCCATCAAGCATGGGCTGCACCGCTTTATTCTTATAGGCGGAGCCGACAAAGACCGGAGTAAACTCAAGGGCCAGAGTTCCCGTGCGAATGGCAGCACGGATCAGGTCCGGATCGATGTCACCTTCCTCCAGCATCACCTCCATCAGATCATCGGAAAACATGGACACCGCCTCAAGCAGCTCTTCCCGTTTTTCCTGGGCGCGTTCCTGCAGCTCTGCGGGAATGTCCGCCTCGCGGATAATCTCGCCATTGTCACCCTCAAAATAGAGGGCCTTCATGGTAACGAGGTCCACGACCCCCACCAGATCATTTTCCAGACCGATGGGCATCTGAACCATATGGGCATTCAGCGCCAGCTTCTCACGCAACTGAGCGGTCACCCTCTCAGGATTGGCGCCGGTACGATCACATTTATTAATAAAGGCAATACGGGGAACCTTGTAACGGGTCATCTGCCGGTTGACCGTGATCGACTGCGACTGCACACCGCCAACGGAGCAGAGTACCAGAACAGCGCCATCAAGAACGCGAAGGGCCCGCTCAACCTCAATGGTGAAGTCCACATGGCCGGGCGTATCAATAATATTGATATCTTTTCCCTTCCAGTTGCAGAATGTGGCCGCAGACTGAATGGTAATACCACGCTCCCGCTCCAGCTCCATGGAATCCATCTTGGCGCCAACACCATCTTTCCCACGAACATCGTGGATGGCATGAATCCGGTCCGTATAAAACAGGATACGTTCGGTAAGAGTCGTCTTCCCTGAATCAATATGGGCGCTGATCCCTATATTCCGCACATTACTTAAATCTACACTCATGATTGCTATCCCCTACACCTAAATCTTCCTGCCGGAACCAAACCGACCCCAGATAGAATAAAAAAAAGAAGGAGTCACAGAACCTGCAACTCCTCATTCAACAGACATATAACCAACAAACAGCACCAGGAGACAATCCTCCGTTTCAAAGCGCTAATATTCAAATATTACAATCTCTTCTGATGATCACTCGATTACGAAAAAGATCTCTCCAGCGACCTGAAAAACCCTACGAATAAATCAAAGTTGAGCATATTACCTAACTAACGTCGCTTTGTACAGTACTTTTCTTCATTTTTATCAGAAATGGAACATGATGCCTCCTCACACAGGAGGTATATCACAGATCATCTGCCAACCGTCACACCAAGAAGAAAAGCAGAGACGTGGTCGCATATGACCACCGGCCAAATATAACCCTTTTTGCTGAGCTTTTCATACTCCCCAGGAAAATATTTCCTTGTGAAATTATTCATAAAAATAAAGATGATGCGTGACACGATACCAGGGACCGAAATTCTGGCACAAACATTGCTTCAGTTAAAAGCAGCAAAGAATAACAGACTCCTTCTCGCTGAACAGCTCACTGTCTTCATTTTTTTTGAGGCCATGGGACATATTGACTATGCGACAAAGGGTGTCACAGGAGCCCCTGCTATTTTCAGCATCAAGGGCATTGAGCTTTATTATTCATCTGGAGGGATCAACCATGAAACTACAGAAAATTTTTTCCGCTTTTTTACTCATCACCCTGCTCGCCTTTTTCGTTGCCTGCGCCTCAACATCAAAGAAGGAAGGTACCGGTGAATATATTGATGACACGGTTATCACCACCAAGGTCAAGGCCGTAATTTTCAATGAGCCGACCCTGAAATCAAGTGAGATCAATGTCGAGACCTTCAAGGGCGTCGTGCAACTGAGTGGCTTCGTCAATTCCCAGACCGACATCAGCAAGGCGGTCGACCTCGCACGCAGTGTCAAGGGAGTGAAATCAGTCAAGAACAACATGCACCTCAAGTGATGCGGGATTATCCCATGACAACTTCTGCCATGGGCGCTCGCAACCGCCATCCGGCCCCTGGCAGGAGTTGTCATGAAAAAGATGGGAGAATGTGCGTCAGCCTGAGTTTTCCTTGCAGGTTGACGTTCCTGACAGTGGGCCGCTAGATTTTCGATTCGCCAGATTATGGCCAAAAGGAGAAAAAAATGCTCGGAACAATTGCAGTCGTCTTGATTATTCTCTGGCTTCTGGGTTTTGTCAGTTCGTACACCATGGGCGGATTCATTCATATCCTCCTGGTTGTCGCAGTCGTAATGTTTCTTATTCGTGTCATTCAAGGTCGACGCCTGTAGCACCCTCTGGCATGGCTCCATCCAAGAAGGACAGCGGACAGATCGACCTGGATCGCCTTGTCGCAATGACATCGGGGTTCACGCCTGCAGATATAGTGTTTCTTTTCCAGCAAGTTGCCCATTTTGCATTTGAGCAGGAGCTTGCCAGTAAAAAAGACCACCTGGTAACCACAGAGACAATCATCCACCTTACGTCGAAAGCACTCCCCTCTTTGAGTGATGAAGTAATTGAATAGTTTGAAAAGGACAGTATCAACTATGCACGAGCTAAGCCGTCGTAAATAAATAACTTGGACTCTTTTTGCTTCAAGAACGGCATAAGGGGCCGTAAAGAAATGGATAAAAAGTACAAGTTATTTCTTAACGGCCCCTAAGGCTCTGCTTTGCACACTTATTCCATCAATTTCCCTGACCGCATATATCAACAAACAAAGGATACAATGACCATTATGACCCGCACCAGCACCTGGCCTTACATGACCGCTCGACTGTCCGCAGCCTCCCTCGGCCTTATGCTCTTTTTCCAATCTCCACTGGCGATAGCTGCCGACCGGGCAGGTGATGAATTTCTAACCGGCTATATTGCCTCTATCCTTGAGCGGGACCTGCTCTGGAAGAGGGACAGCTATCTTTTAATGATAGTCAACGGAGTTGTCACGATTAGCTTGTTTGAAGATGACCCGATGCGACGGGAGGCGGCCGACAAACAGTTGCGCACCCTCGACGGAATACAGGAGGTAACAATTGAGGTGACCAGCAAGCAACTGCGCGCTATCGACGGGGTGCAGGAGGTAGCGATTGAAGTAAAGCCTACAGATATAGATATGCCGGAAGCGGTAAACAGTTTTATGGGGGTAACCGGTGAAGCAAAAACATTTCCAACGGGCGACCTGTTTCAGGAACTCATCGCCGACCCGAAGCAAGCGCGGTTCTTTGCCAATTTCAGAAATTTTAGATCATTGGAAGAACGCTACACTCTGGCATCAGTCGGCTTCGGAGAGACCTTCGGCCTCTATCGGTTCTTCGGCACTCGCGAGGGGGACGGCCTGCAACTGAGCTTACTTGCAGGCCTGTTCGCCCAATTCAACATGAACAGCGATTCCTCCGACCTCATCAACGCCGATTATACCATCGGCATTCCCGCCACCTACCGGTATGGCAACAATTCGCTCCGCCTCCGCCTTTATCATCAGAGCTCACATCTTGGGGATGAATTCCTTCTGGGCGCAAATCCTCCGGATCGGATCAACCTCAGCTACGAAGCCACCGAGCTCATCTATTCCTACGAATGGCGAGAATTCCGAGTGTACGGCGGTGGTGAATACCTTATCCATAAGGAACCGAGTGACCTCAAGCCGCTCAGCGCCCACTGGGGGTTCGAGTATCGCGGCAGCACCCAGCTGCTATGGAACGGCAGGCCGATTGCCGGGGTGGACATAAAGAACCTGGAGGAGCATGAATGGGCCTACGATCGCAGCGTCAAGGCCGGCTTTGAGTTCGGTAATCCCAATCCGGGACAGCGCCGCCTGCGTCTCATGGCCGAGTGGTACAAGGGGTTTGATCCGCACGGCCAGTTTTACACCAACAAGGTTGAATATTATGGCCTGGGGGTGGAGCTGGGATTCTGATGGAATTTATCTAAGACAATTGAATGTAAACGATGGCCCCATCAGGGGAAAATGGAAAAGATGCACGAAAAGAAGTAAAAGGAGAAAGAGAAGATGAAGAAGAAATTGTTGATGCTAGTAGGTGTATGCCTGGTTCTGGCGTACGCGTCGTCTGCCTCTGCTGCCGTAACGCTCAAACGTCTGGGGACCAGTCCCTTTTCTCAGACGGCCTTAAGCTCTGAGGCAGACCTTCGGACCATGGTCGAAACACACAGTACTGATCTGCAGACGGGCTTTGCCAAAGCGGGTAGTCCGGAGCTGTTTCCGGAGTTTATGTCTCAGTTCCCGACTGCAAAAGTTGAGGCCATCACGGTTGCCCCGGGTGAACGATTCGACTGGATGCTCTTCCGTAAAAAGAGTCCCCGCCAAGTCGTAGCGCTTAAGGATGTGACTTGGGATGGTCAGGCTGCCTTTGATGCCTTCAGATTCTATATTGACAAGGATGGACAGCGCTACGAATTCATTGTTCCCGCTGTCTGCGGCAATCTGAGCTTGAATAATATAGACAGGGTTCCTCCTCCCGAGCCTATCGCCCCTGTCGTGGTTGCTCCTCCAGAACCTGTCACCCCTGTCAGCGAGGTTGCTGAGCACAAGGGTGGACCGGTTGTCGATGTCGGTTTTGCCCATCAGTTCGATCCGGCCAGCTACGTCTTTGCCCGTGGTGGTTATGAGGTTTTCTTGACTGAAAGCATCTCCGCCATGGGTCTTGTCGGAGGTTTTGCCCGTGTTGGTGGTCATGATGGCGGCAGCGCCTTCACGGCTGACGCCCTGTTAAATTACTACCTGACTGAGAAGATGTTCGTTGGTGCCGGCGCCGGTTTCTGGGTCGGAGAGGATGATAATATTGACCTGATCGTCAATATTGGATATCTCATCTATGAGACGCCGGGCACAATGAAGACCTCACTCTTTATTGAAGGCCGTTGCGAAGCTGACGAGCTGGTTTCCAGCATGGCGACCCGCCTGGGCGCTGGCTTGCGTTTCCAGTTTTAGCCACAAGACGAAGAAACAGCAAGAGAAGACAGATGAAGAATGGCCCATCCCGTGCAAACGAGATGGGCCATTCTTTTTCATGCTGAACATTGCCTGATTTTTGCAGCGATACGTCTCACCAATGCATCTGGAATGAAGAACAATTACAACTCTGGACTCACAGGTCATGGCCAGGATGCCAGTCCTGTTTGCAAGAGAAATGCTGCATCTGATCGGTATGTGCAGGTTGTGCCATGGGAATAGGAATCTATGGTTTCTGAATATTGAGTTTCACCATACGGGCACGCAAGGTGCTGCGATCAAGGTCAAGGATTTCAGCCGCACTGTTTTTTCCGCTTACCTTCCACTTGGTCTGCTCAAGCACCCGCAGGATATAGTCTCGCTCAACCGCCTCCAGAGTTTTTGGGCTTGCAGATAAATCGTTGAACGGTTTCTTGAGTTCATCAACCAGACGCAGCTTGGGGCCCGACGAGCTGATCACCGCCCGTTCAAGGACATTTTCCAGTTCCCGAACATTTCCAGGCCAGGGATACTCTTGTAACGCCTCCATTACAGTCACCGGGATGATTTCAATGGTCTTGCCCAAGCGCCTGGCAATCTTTTTGACGAAGGAATCGACAAGAAGCGGGATGTCATCCAGCCGCTCACGGAGCGGCGGCATGGTAATCGGGAAAATATTTAAGCGGTACCAGAGGTCTTCACGGAAACGGCCTTTGCGCACCTCCTCTTCCAGATTACGATTGGTGGCGGCAATAATTCGGACATCGACTTTGATGGTATGAGAGCTGCCCAACCGCTCAAACTCGCCTTCCTGGAGCACTCTGAGCAGCTTTGCCTGAAGCTCCAGTGGTAATTCGCCGATTTCATCCAGAAAAAGGGTGGCGCCGTTGGCGACCTCAAATCGGCCGAGGTGCCTGCAAGAAGAACCGGTGAAGGCCCCTTTCTCATGACCGAACAATTCGCTTTCAATGAGGTTTGAGGGCAGCGTGGCGCAGTTTACCTTTACCAGGGCCCGCTTGTGGCGCAGACTCAGACCGT
>JANZPQ010000037.1:0-5244 GCA_038040945.1 Desulfobulbaceae bacterium
GACCACATTTCTGGCCCCGCAGTCTTCGCAAAAAACAAGATGATGGGTGCCGCCTCCCTCACCTTTACAGACAAAGGATTGCATTGGATCAATAGATTTTACTGAAACAGTTGATGCCTGAATCACTTTCTTTATTATCAACTCATTATCAGCAGCCATATCACTTCCCTTGAAAAATGAGGACTTGGCTACAAAATCAACAGCACCATACTTGAGTGCGTCAAACGACCTAGCTGTGCCATCCTGGCTGAGACTGGAAAAGACAATGGTTGGAGTAGGAGTGTGAATCATCAGGTGTTGCAAGGTTGTGATCCCGTCCATGAGCGGCATTTCCATATCCAGAATGAAGACATCAGGACGGAACTTGATAATCTGCTCAAGGGCCTCTATTCCGTTTGCAGCATCTTCCACTACCTGAATGTGTTGAATTCTCTTGAAGATGTCTTGTAAGATTTTACGGAAGACCCAGGAGTCGTCGGCAATAAGAACTTTGATCGGAGAAGAATTCCCGGTTATTTTGTCAGTTCTGAGTTTCAAGACTCTCCTTCTTTACAAAAATATTTTTTGAGAAAAAAGTAATGTGAAGACCGAAGGGAATGATGTTCAATACTTTATTTATCATTGACATACCTCTCTTCAGACTACGTCATAAACAGGTGCATTATAACATGAGGGAAAGGGAGGATGTCAAGGGTGCTCCTTTACATAAATAATAGTTGTCTATGCATGCCATGTATTTTTGCCTTCAAGCATAAAGGCCATGTGTTTGGATATACTCAAGGACAGCAGCAGGAAGAAGGCTTTCAATAACCGCATCAGCAGCCTTGATGCTCTGTCGAATGCGGGAGGAGGAAATATCAACAAGGGATATGGAAGGGAAGAAAATCTTTTTCTGGAGGCCGGGATGGTTCCAGATATGTGGCAACTCTCCCGACTCATAGCCAAGCCTTTGTATGAGATCCGTCACCTCGGAAACAGTACATCCTGCTCTGGCCACTACCACAAAACTGGCAACCTGAAGAACCTCCCGGTACGACTTCCAGGTGGTGATATCAAGAAAGGCATCGGCGCCAATGATGAAAAATAATTCCGTGCCGACAACTGTATTGGCATAATAATACTTTAACGTATCAATAGTATATGACGGCTCAGGCAGGCTTGCCTCTATGGTGGATAGGCTGAAGTCAGGACTGCCGGCCAGGGCCAGTTGAATCATCGTGGCCCGATGGTTGAAACTGGCAACAACATTACAATGTTTATGGGGTGGCACGGCTGCGGGGATAAACCTGACCTCTTGCAGATCACACACCCCCTTGGCAATCTCGGCCATCTGGAGATGCCCCTTGTGAACAGGATCAAAGGTGCCTCCGAGAAGTCCAATACGTTCAACTCGTTCGACTCGCGGCTTCAACTCCGTACCTGTCCGGCACCATAAATTATAAATTTCCTGGTGGTAAGCTCTTCCAGCCCCATGGGGCCGTAGGCGTGCAATTTCGTCGTGCTGACCCCGATCTCTGCCCCCAGGCCAAGCTGTCCACCATCATTAAACCTGGTGGAGGCATTGACCATGACCGCCGAGGCATCGACTTCGGCCAGAAAACGCTGAGCATTGCTGTAATCCTCGGTAATAATCACCTCGGTATGTTGAGAACCATGCTCAGCCATATAGTTCATGGCCTCATCAAGCGAGTCGACAACCTTCACACAGAGAATCAGATCCAGGAATTCAGTGCCCCAGTCACTTGCCAAGGCGGGCTTGATCGAAGAGGCCAGGGCGACGCTTTCAGGGCAGCCACGAACCTCAACGCCTGCCGAACGAAGTTCTTCCGCAATGACAGGAAGATAGCTGGCAGCTACATCTCGATGAATGAGCAGCCCCTCAAGGGCGTTGCAGACGCCAGGACGCTGAGTCTTGGAGTTCAAGATAATCGGCGTGGCCTTTAAGGGGTCGGCGCTCCTGTCAACAAAGATATGACACACCCCTTTGTAGTGTTTCAACACCGGGATACGTGACGTCTCCGAGACAAAGCGAATAAGACCTTCACCACCGCGCGGAATGATCAGGTCAATGAATTCATCCTGGGCCAGAAGCGTCGTCACTGCCGCACGATCAGTTACCGGAACCACCTGGATAGCTGCGGGATCAATATCTCGAGCCGCCAGGACCCCTTGCAGGACCTCAGCCAGTGCCAGATTGGAATGGATTGCCTCTGAGCCCCCTCGCAAAATAATGGCATTGCCAGCCTTCAGACAAAGCGCTGCCGCATCGACCGTCACATTGGGACGCGACTCATAGATCATACCGATCACTCCCAGAGGAACCCGCATCCTCCCCACCATCAAGCCATTAGGCCTTCTGCTGAGATTCATTACCTCGCCTACTGGATCCGGCAGGGCTGCAACTTCCAGCAGACCACCAATCATGGAGGCCATCACCTTATCCGAGAGCTCCAATCGATCAAGCATGGCGGCAGACAAGCCCTTTTCCCGTCCGGCCAGCAGATCTTTCCGGTTCTGCTCCTGGATAAACAGCCGTTTTTCCTCAAGCGCCTCAGCCATTTTGAGGAGAAGACCATTCTTGGCCTCGGTAGATAAAGAAAGCAGGCTGCGGGCCGCCTTTTTCGCCCTCTGGGCCATCAAACGGATAGTAGTTTCAATCTCTTGATTCTGTAACATTTTTCACTCCTGTTCCTACAGTAGGACCAGGTTATCCCGATGGATAACCTCATCGCAATCCTTAAAGCCAAGCAAGGACTCAATTGCATCAGAATGATGTCGCTTGATAATATCGAGATTGGCTGAACTGTAATTCACCAAGCCTGCGGCCATTGGTTTATTAGTGCTGTCAAGGCAATGAACTGCGTCCCCTACCCCGAATTCGCCCCGGACCTCAAGGATGCCGGAAGAAAGAAGACTTTTCCCCTGTCCGGCAAGGGCAGCACAGGCACCTGCGTCAAGGACCAGATACCCTTTTGGCCGGAGAACGTAGGCGATCCAGTGTTTGCGGCGCTGGATCTTGTCTTCGGCCGGGAGGAAGAAGGTGCCAATCATTTCCCCGCTGAATAATTTCTGCAGGATAGCACTCTCGCGACCAGGGCCGATAAAAGAGCTGCCGCCGCCTGCTGCCACCATCTTGGCGGCGCGAATCTTGGATTGCATGCCGCCGGTGCCAAGGGCGCTTTTCACATTGGAGGCCATGGCCTCAATCTCAGGTGTGACCCTGGCAACGGTATACACCGGAAGGGCTGAAGGGTCAGAAAGAGGGTTACCGGTATAGAGACAATCGACATCCGTGAGACAGATAAACATATCGGCCTCAATAAGATTAGTGATCAGGGCCCCCAGGGTGTCATTATCGCCAAAACGAAGTTCTTCGCCTGAGACGGGATCATTCTCGTTGATAATGGGAATGGCCCCAAAACGAAAAAGGGTGAGGATGGTGTTACGGACATTGAGATACCGATCACGACTGGCGAGATCGGCGTGCGTCTGCAGGAGCTGACTGATGACCTTGCCGTGTCGTTGAAAGACCTCGTCGTAGGTTTGCATCAGACAGGACTGCCCTATGGCTGCCAGGGCCTGTTTTTCCTTGAGACCGATTTTGATGGTATCACTGAGGACAATTTTTTTTCGACCGGCGGCCACGGCCCCGGAGGTAACAAGGATAACCTCACGTCCAGTGTCCTTAAGAAAAGACAACTCGCGGGCAATATTTTCTACGACATTCTGATTGATGCCGGACTCGGTTGTGAGGACGGCGCTGCCGACCTTGATAACAATACGCTTGGCCTTATCAAACAGGGTCTGACGATAATAAAGGCCATCCTCTCTGGATATCTGAGTGGTCATGATCAAATAAAACCATTACATTAAAGAAAATAGTCGTTAAAAAAACTCGTTCCTGAAATCATTCACCATCAAGTCCGGATTCCGCACTATCTTGCTCTTTTTCTTCTAGAGCCTTACGATCAAGAACCCGTAGCTCCTCAAGCTTTTCTTCAATAATATCCTTGAGGTGCTGAATTCCTTCACCGGTAAGACCGGAGATAAGAGCTACCTGGAAACCAAGATCCGTAAAAGAGGCTACTGCTTCGTTAATTTTTTCAGGATCGGCAATATCAGTTTTATTCAAGACAAGAATCTGGGTTCTGTCAAGGAGATCTTCCCGATAGGATCGTAGTTCATTCTCGATAACCTTAAAATCTGCCTGCACATCATCGGCAGAGACATCGATGACATGAAGCAGGATTCGGGTTCTCTCGATGTGCCGCAGAAAGGTATGGCCCAGGCCAGCACCTTCATGTGCCCCCTCAATAAGACCTGGTATGTCAGCGATAATGCATGGTTCTTCATACTTGAACTGGAGAACTCCGAGTTGAGGTTCCAGGGTTGTAAAGGGATAACTGGCCACCTTGGGATTAGCAGCAGAGAGCCTGGAGAGCAGGGTTGACTTGCCGGCATTGGGAAGACCCACCAGGCCGACATCGGCAATAAGCTTCAATTCGATTCGCAGCCAGTGCTCTTCTCCCTCCTTGCCTTTACTGGCAAAACGGGGTGTCCGGTTAGAGCCGCTTGAAAAATGGGCATTGCCAAGCCCCCCACGACCACCCTTGGCAGCCTGGTAGGTCTCGCCTTCGGCCAGCAACTCGGCCAGCACCTCTTTGGTCTCGCTATCTTTTATCACCGAGCCAACAGGCACCTGCATATGGCAGTCATTTCCATTGCGGCCATGCATATCCTTACTCTGACCATTGCCACCTCGCTCCGCCTTGAAATGGGAGCGATAGCGGAAATCAATCAGGGATTGCAGCCTGCTCGATGCCTCGAGAATAACACTCCCGCCATTGCCGCCATCACCACCGCTTGGTCCGCCCTTGGGCAAATACTTTTCACGACGAAAACTGACACACCCATTGCCGCCATCACCAGCCTTTACGAAAAATTTTGCTTCATCCACAAAGGCCATTTTTATTCAAACCCCTTCAAAAATAACATTAAAAAAAAAAGCTCGACAATCAATAAGGATCATTGTAGTCGAGCCTAAGCCTGTCCTGAAGCCATGTCTCTTGAGATGGCTGGAGAAAGGGAACTAGAGCAATAATCAAACTGCGGGATAGATACTGACCCGCTTTTTCTTGCGACCAAAATCTTCAAAGGTCACGACGCCATCTATCTTGGCACATAGGGTGTAATCTCTGCCGCAACCAACGTTGGTTCCAGGATGAATCTTGGTACCAACCTGTC
>JANZPQ010000038.1:0-8449 GCA_038040945.1 Desulfobulbaceae bacterium
ACTCGGGGGGATTCAGCCCATTGGTTCTCTTGACTTCAGGCCAGATCTGCCCCTTTTTACCTTTATCGGCCGCCTTACGGAGCAGAAGGGAGTCGGAGTCCTGCTCGCCGCCTTGCGCAGGCTGTTAAAAGAGAGTCCTGACTTTCAGTTTCTGCTGCTGGGCAGCGGTGGTCATGACGAGGAGCGGGAGCTGGCCCGTCTGGCTGAAAAGGAGGAAAATCGTGGCCGGGTCTGTATCCTGAAGGGCTTTAATCCGGCCCTGGCCAACCGGATCTATGCCGCCGGCGATTTTTTCCTGATCCCATCCCGCTATGAACCCTGCGGTCTGACTGATTTTATCGCCCAGCTCTTTGGCAACCTGCCCATTGTCCATCATGTGGGTGGTCTGGTGAAGGTCCTGGACGGGGAGACCGGCTTCTCCTACATCCAGCATACAGCGGCCGCCCTGGGTGAGGCGATGCGGAGGGGGATGGCCCTCTATCATGAACATCCTGCCAGAATCAGGGAGATGCAGCGTCAGGCCGTAAAGCGGATTCAGGAGAGGCATACCTGGCAGAGGGTGATGAAGCAGTATCTGCAACTGTATAACGAGGCGAAGAATGGCAATGGACAGGTGTTCATTGATAACTGAGAGTTGAGTCAAGGAGGCTGGGTATGACGGTGAAAATTGGCATTAACGGTTTTGGTCGTATTGGCAGAAGTATTTTTCGGGCGATCAGTAAAGATCCTGAATTTGCTGATATTGAGGTGGTGGCCATCAATGATCTCACGGATAATGCCACGCTCGCCCACCTGCTCCAGTATGATTCGATCATGGGCATCTATGAAAAGAAGGTGGAATCCGACGCCGATGGACTCATTGTCGAGGGTCGGCGGATTGCCGTCTCCAGTCACCGCAAGCCGGTTGATATCCCCTGGGGGAAAATGGGAGTCGAATATGTCGCCGAATGTACCGGCATCTTTCGCGACAGGGATTCGCTGCACAGTCATATCGATGCCGGGGCCAGGAAGGTGATTCTTTCTGCTCCCGCCAAGGGGGATGTCAAGACCTTTGTCATGGGGGTCAATGAGGATGAATATGATCCGACCATCCATCATGTGGTGTCCAATGCCTCCTGTACCACCAACTGCCTGGCCCCTGTGGCCCGTGTCATCCTTGATAACTTTGGTATCAAGCGGGGGCTGATGACCACCATCCATGCCTATACAGGTGATCAGCGCCTTCTTGATTTCCCCCATTCCGATCTGCGCCGGGCCCGGGCTGCCGGGCTGTCCATGATCCCTACCAAGACCGGGGCCGCCGCTGCCGTGGCCCTGGTGATCCCGGCCGTGAAGGGCAAGTTTGACGGCCTGGCGGTACGGGTGCCCACCCCGAATGTCTCGCTTGTCGACGTGGTGATGGAGGTGGAAAAGGAGACTACGGTTGAGGAGGTGAATCAGGCTCTGCAGCAGGCCGCCAACAAGTATCTTGGCTACACGGATCTGCCGCTTGTCTCCATTGATTTCCAGGGAAACTCCCACTCGTCCATCGTTGATGGACAGTCAACCAAGGTGATCGGCACCACGGTCAAGGTGATGAGCTGGTATGACAATGAGTGGGGCTATTCCAACCGGATGCTCGACCTGATCCTCCATATGGAGGCCAGTAAGGCGCTGTAGCTTTTTATATAAATCCCACACAAGACGCTGAGGCGCAGAGAGAATTTTTTTGTCCTTCTTTGCGCCTCAGCGTCTTGTGCGGGAGGAAAAGAGAATGTAACCGGGGCACGAACGACCAGGGAACTTGAGAAGAATGAACAAAATGCCAACCCCAGCTGAGATAGAGTCCGATGCCCTGAAGGCCAATCTGGCGGAGACGGCTGCCGCCGCAGGCGAGGTGGTCATTGCCCCGGAGCTCAACCTGCTGCTTGATATCGTCTCAGGCTACAAGGGGATACATTCAACCCTTGAACATCTGCTCTATGAGATCTGCCATCCCTATCGGAACTGGTCCCTGCTCATTCCCCAGCTCCGCAGTTTCTGCCTGAAAAACAGCACCTATTATCAGCGTCACCCTCAGGGGCCGGAGGCCTTCGCCCTTCTTGCCGGTCTGTTCCTCCAGGCCCTCGGCGATTCGGTGAAAAAGGGAACCCTGCTCATCCAGATTATCGAGGCCCAGCTGGCTTGGGTAGAGAAGCTGCTTTCGCTTCTAAGCCCAGAAGATCTGCAGCGTTTCGGGCCGGCCTTGAATGATTATTTCCATCGTCTGGCAGCCCTTGAACAGCGTGATCCTGCGATCATGATGTATATCACGCAGGGGCAGCATCCCATGAAAAAGCTGGCCCTGCGTCTCCTCGCCTTTTCCGGGAATGAATCGCTTATGACGGCCAGGGAAGGCCTAATGCCGCGGGAGCCAGGGATGGCGGGAGCGGCCTTTGATTATCGTCCCGTCTCCGAGCTCATGCGTATCATCCTTGGCCGCAATTATGCCTACTGGCTGCAGGAAGATGACCCTCTACCTTGGTTTCTTGGCCGTTGCGGCGTCCTGTGTGAGGACTTTCATTCCGGTCAGCTTTTCGGAGCAATCTCCCATGAGGCCATGCGCAGGCATCAGGAGACACTTGCGGCCATAGATATCGAGACTGATCCCATCATGGGGCTGGAGCAGATCCTCAAGCTGCCTGCCCATGTCGATATCGTCCGGCTCTATAAAGAGATCCCTGCCCGTCTGGCCAGTGTCGATGCGGGTGGAGAGGGAGCTCTCTCCCCTGATCAGACCCTGCCGCTCAACCGTTTTTCAGAAAATCAGAAGCTGCTCTTTCTCTTCAGGATCATGGACACCAAGGGGCTCTATCTGATCCATGAGGAAACCCTGCGCGAGATTAACCGCAGTCTGGTGCAGTTGATCCGTCAGCAGACCTTTGAAGAGATCGAGCAGTTTCTGCTCACCACCTTTCAGCTGCTGCGGGCCAATGTCCGTAAATATCCCCATACCTCACTGCAGTGCATCCAGGTGCTGGGTGGCGAGGTCTTTGACCGGGGCAAGAGCAAGATGGTGGAGGCCTTTCTCTGGGAGGTGGTTCGTTTCGGCTTCCAGTATGCCAATGTCATGGGCGTCGATGAAGACTGGCAGCCCCTGACCAATCCGGCCCATCTGGCCAATATCCGGGTCTGGCTCAACCTGATCATGCAGGAGCCCAAATGGTGTTCCACCCTGTTCTCGGCCCTGATCATCAATCTGAAGCTGACCGGCACCTGCGTCAAGGATACGGATCTCTTTCAGCGGGATATCACCCAGCTGCTCAACCATCCCATTGAACCAATCTATAATCTGGCCAAACAGTTCACCAAGCTGATGCCGGTCTTTTTCAATGAGATCGGGGCGGAGGGTGAACTGCGTGATGTCTCCACCGAGCTTGACGAGATCCATAAACGGCATGATGTGCTCATTCATTTTCTGCGCAAGCAGAGTCATGTCGAGAGCTCGAATCTGATCGTCGGCTTTATCCAGGCTATCTTTCTCTTCTGGAAGACAAAAAACAAGGAGCTCCTTCTCCCCTTCCTGCCCGAGGAGGTCTATGCTGAAGTCGTAAACTCCGGCCCCTTTATTGATGACCAGCACACCCTCTCCCAGCGTATCGGCCAGGAGCTTCACTTCCAGTCCATGCATGATATCCTTTCCTGGAAGCGTGAGGAGAGGCTGCAGTACCTGGAGGCACAGACCGATCTGCCGGCGGCGGAGCGGCGCCGTTTTGATCTGCTGGTGCAGATGTTTAAACTGCTGCATCAGAAATACAATCTTGGTTTTCAGGAGCTTCGTTCAGAGCTGCACCAGGCGACCCAGGAAGGATTTCCCGAGATGGAGAAGCTGCTCATCGATCTGGAGTCCTGTGATACGGAAGGGTGTCTGGCCTCTCTTTTGAATACCCTTGAGGGATTGAAGCAAACCATCCTTTCCAAGGAACGTTTTGAGGCCAGGGAAGATATCTATTACAAACGTCATATCGCCGTCGATATCCCTTCGGTCTATGGCCGCTACGCCGAACGGAAGTTTGACAGTCTGAGCCTCACCTTCCGTCTGGAGAATCTGGCCAATATCTATCTGGAAAAATTGCCCGAGACGGTCAACCTCTCCTTTATTACTGAAATCACCTTTTACCGCATCGTCAAATGTCTCAAACTCTACATGCAGGCCCTGCGGATTGACGGCATCTCCTCCCGGCGCCTTGATACCTATATGCTGCTGCTGCGCAGTTCGCTGAAAATCAAGCGTTTTTCCTATACCCAGTACCTTGATATCTTCCGGGGGCTTTCCGAAGGGGTCAAGGATGTTATTTATTCCTTTTATACCAATATCCATCAGAATAACCTTTCCATCATCATCCCCCAGATCGGCGAGAACAACCTGCTGACCAAGTATCGTTCCCAGTGGGATGAGAAGGATCGGGTGAACACGGTTCATCGCCTCTCTGAATCCTTTCTCAGGGATTTGATTGCCTCCACCTTCGGCCTGCAGCATCTGGATAATTTTATCACCCGGATTATCGGCACGCTCGAGGTCCAGAAAAACATGCTTGATGAGCGGAAGCTTGATCTGCTCATGACCTATAATCCGGAAAAGGCCATCTCGCTCCTCCATCGGGTGACCCCGTACACGAATGACCTGATTCATCTGGGTAACAAGGGTTTTAACCTGGTCACCCTGCATGAGGACAACAAGCCGGTACCGCCTGCCTTTATCATCACCACGGAGGTCTTTCGCTGCCGGGAGGTGATCTATGGTTTTGCCAAGGCCAGGGACGAGTTCATGCATCGTATCCGTGCCGCACTCGATGAGATTGAGCGGGAGACCGGTAAGGTCTTTGGTTCGTCCGAGCGGCCGCTGCTTCTCTCTGTTCGCAGCGGGGCGGCGGTCTCCATGCCGGGGATGATGGCCACGGTCCATAATGTGGGGCTCAATGAGGAGATCATCGAGGAGTATGTTCGCGCCCACGGTGAGGAGTATCTGGTCTGGGACAACTATCGGCGTTTCCTCCAGTCCTGGGCCATGATCTCCGGGATGCAGCGTGAAGATTTTCAGGAGTTGATGAACCGGGCCAAGGCCAGGCATCAGGTGGCCCTGAAGAGGGAGTTTACGTCGGAACAGATGCGGGAACTGGCCCTTGAGTATCAACAGCTGGTGCGCAGGCATGGCCTGGGGATCCCTGAAGATCCCTGGCTGCAACTGGTGAATTCGGTGGCCATGGTCCTTGATTCATGGCAGACGGTCAAGGCCACCGATTATCGGCGGATCATGGATGTTTCCGATGCCTGGGGAACGGCGGTGATCGTCCAGGCCATGGTCTTTGGAAATCGCAGTGACAGCGCGGGCTCCGGGGTATTATTTACCTCTCATCCCTATCGCAAGGTGCAGCGGGTGGCCCTCTGGGGTGATTATGCCTATGGCGATCAGGGCGAGGATATCGTCTCTGGCCTGGTCACCAGTCTCCCGGTCTCGGTGGAGCAGGCCGAGCTGGATGGCCGCTCTGTGGATGAGACGCTCGAGAGGCGTTTCCCCAAGATCTATGACCGTCTGCTCGCCATCTCCAGGGATCTGGTCTATGAGAAGCGCTGGGATCCTCAGGAAATCGAATTCACCTTTGAGGGGCCGGAGCCCGAGCAGCTCTATCTCTTGCAGACCCGCGACATGATCACCATCAAGAAGAAGGAGCATTTTAACGTCTTTGCCGAGACAGAAGAACTTGAGCACTCTTTTCTGGGTAAGGGGATCGGGGTCTCAGGCTCCGCCCTGTCGGGTCGGGCGGTCTTCAGCGAGGAGAATATCCTGGAATTGCGGGCCACAGATCCGCAGATGCCTCTGATCCTGATCCGTCAGGATACGGTGCCCGAGGATATCAAGGTCATTGATATGGCGGAAGGGCTGCTCACCTCGCGCGGCGGCCAGACCTCGCATGCCTCTGTGGTGGCAGTCCGGCTCGAGAAGACCTGTGTTGTCGGTTGCAAACATCTGAAGGTCTACGAGGCCGGGGAGTATTGTGAGATCGGCAGCCAGGTGATTCGCTTTGGTGATCCTGTCTCTATTGACGGCCGGAAAGGTCTGCTCCTGGCAGGGATGCACCCCATTCAGGAAGAGATGCATATCCTGCCGCTGTAAGAAATGACTCAGGTTGTTTAGTCTGTAGTCTTTTAGTTAACAGTCTAAAAGGCTACAGACTATCCACCTTCCACGAATCACACCGTAAGGGGGGTAAAATGCTATTCAAGGTTTTTCCGGCGGCTGAGCTGACGCGTCTCTATGAGCTTCTGGCAGTGGGGAGGATTGTCGGACCGGTGAAAAAAGGCGATGATCAGCATGGGCGTCCCCTTTATGACTTTGGCGTGGTGCATGACTTTATGGAACTGCATCTTGACTATACGCAGACCATCCACTCGGCCAAGAATTGGTTTCTCCCCTATCGCGAAGATCTCTGCACCTTCAGCTTTCAGGGTGGCGGGGGTGATGACGACCGGAATGTCGACTGGCACAAGGAGGTTGATTACGGGGTCTATGCGCCGCTGGTGATTTTTGGCCTGCATCCCTGTGATATCAATGCCTTGAATAAACTGGATAAGGTTCTTCTCGGAGGCCGCTATCCCAATCCTTTTTATGGAGAGAAGCGGGCCAACATGTTTATAGTCGGCCATTCCTGCAGCCCTCAGCCCTTCTGCTTCTGCAAGTCCATGGGCACGGATTCGGCCATCCGGGGCTTTGATCTCTTTCTCACCCGGATGGATGAGCACTATTTTGCCGAGATCCTCTCACCCCGTGCCTTTCACCTGCTGGAACAGATAGATTGTCACGATCCGGACAGCAGTGAGCATCGTCAATATATGGATATGATAGAGGAAAAGGAATCGCTCTTTGTCGCCCATGTCGACACCTCGGATCTGACCAAGATCCTGGATCTGGAGTTTCAGGCCCCGGTCTGGCAGGAGTGGGGAGAAAAATGTCTCTCTTGCGGAACCTGCGCTCAGGTCTGTCCCACCTGCTACTGTTATGGGGTGGAGGAGTGGGTGGATATGGATTTCAGCCGTGCCTATAAAGAGAAACAGCTTTATTCCTGCAATCTCCTCGATTTCGCTTCGGTCGCGGGCGGCCATAATTTCCGGCCGGAGAGCCATACCCGGCTGAAGTATCGCTACTACCATAAACACCGGGGATTCGTGGAGGCCTTTGAAGAGTCTCTGTGCGTGGGCTGCGGTCGCTGCGGCCAATCCTGTCTGGCCAGGATCACGGTGCCGGAGGTGATCGCCAGCGTCCGGGCCAGCAAATGATAGACCATCAGGAGGAAGACAATGCATGTTAAAATGGAGTCTGTCCAGCCTGTTGCCGCTGAGGAATTCGAGTATTCCTACAAGGCTGAGATCACCAATGTCTATCCCTTGACCGGGATGGAGAAGCTCTATCAGATCCAGCTTGTTGACCAGAAAGAGCGTGAGCGCTTTGTCTTCAGGCCCGGACAGTTTGTCATGCTCGAGCTGCCGGGTATCGGTGAGGCCCCTTTTTCCATCACCTCTTCGCCTCTCCGCCACGGTGATCTTGAACTGTGCATCAGGGCGGTCGGTAATATGACCAGGTTTATCGATCGGGTGGAACGGGGTACCAGGGTCGGTGTCAGCGGACCCTTCGGCACCCATTTCCCGGTGGAGAAGATGGAGGGAGAGGATGTTCTGCTTATTGCCCGGGGCTTAGGCATTGCGTCGCTGCGCTCTCCCATCCTTGCCATTCTCGAAACACGCAGCCGATATGGGCAGGTGGATATCATCTATGGGGCGCGCAGGCCTTCCGAGCTGCTTTTTGGCTATGAGTACGCCATGTGGCGTCAGTTTGATGTGGGGCTTGACATCATTGTTGACCAGGCCGAGGAGGGGTGGCAGGGGCCGGTTGGCCGGATTACCGAGATCCTGAAGGAACGGATTGCCAGCGGCGACCCTGATTGCTTCCGAGAACAGACCAGCGCCATTGTTTGCGGCCCACCGGTCATGTTCCGATTTGTCTGCGACCTGCTGACCCAGGCCGGGGTACCGGTTGAAAAGATCTTTGTCTCTCTGGAACGGCGGATGCACTGCGGCCGGGGCAAGTGTTGCCGATGTAATATCGGCTCCACCTATACCTGTCTTGATGGCCCGGTCTTTGATTACTGGTCGGTGTTGAACTTGAAAGAGGCTATTTAGGTGCCGTTACTCAGAGAGCAAGAGCTTTTTCTTGCTCTCTGAGTTTACGGCACCTTATGCCTCTTCAAAGAAACAGCCAATCTTTACTGGCTGTTTCTTTGAAGAGGCGTCTTGCAGAGAATATACAATGTACCGTTAATGCCAGTGAACCATATAAATTATTCTTGAACAGGGCTTGAAATGACAAATCAAAAAACATTTCTGGGAGTCCCGGTGGCCAGGCCCAAGGTGGCCTTTTTTGAGTTGAGTTCCTGTG
>JANZPQ010000039.1:0-6144 GCA_038040945.1 Desulfobulbaceae bacterium
GTACAACCATGCTGCCTGGCCCAGGCAGCAGCCAGATAGCTCTTACCAGTGGCAATCATCCCAAAAAAGACCAGAACCGTATTGCCAGCCACCCCCTTAGCCCTCCGCCCGGACTGCATAATTCTGGGCCAGAACGAAATATCGAGCGGCATCTTCTGTACACCGCGCAGCAACGGCAGGATCAACCGCCGGATCACTGGCCGTAAAAAGACCTATCTTGCCACGGACCATGGCCCGGTAACATTTATAAAAATCAAGCATCTCGACAAGGGTGGGATCCGCAGATTCTTTCACAAAACAATCAATAAAATAAGCAGAAAGGTCCTCCAGGCCATGATAATCGAGATCCATGGCCAGGAAGGCTACATCGGCCGCCACATCCGAATAGCGAAATCGCTCATTAAATTCGATACAATCAAAGATATGCACAGGGACATCCAGACAGATATTGGCAGAATAGAGGTCACCATGACAATCCTTAATCTTCCCCGCCGCCCGCCGCCGCTCAAAACGCTCTTCATCTTGCAAAAAAGCACGGGCATAGTCGCCAATCTGGAGAAACTGGGCTCGGCTGAGCGCCCCTTGATCGACAAAGGTCTCGGTCTGGGCAAAATTCTCCAGGACATTGACGGCGACTGAGGCGGCACGACCAAACTCGCCAATGGCTTCGGAGCCATCGGCCTGCTGGTAAAAGGGAACGAGGACATCAATGATCCGGTCAATCTGCCCGCGATCCAAATTCCCCGCCCTGATGACATTGGCCATCATCCGCTCTTCCGGCATGCGGGCCATCTTCACCCCGTACTCAACCACCTCACCCTTGCCGTTCAGACTGTAGTCGTTGCCCTCATGGGTAATGGTGACCACATCCAGATAGAGATCAGGACACAGGCGACGATTGAGAAGCAGTTCCTGCTCACAGTACTGTTTTCTCTTCTCCAGGGTGGAAAAATCGAGAAAACCAAAATTCACCGGTTTTTTCAATTTATAGACAAAATCCCCGGCCAGCAGGACAAAGGAGATATGGGTCTGGAGCAGTTGAACGCCGGATACCGGATGGGGATAGCTGCTCTTCTGCTGCAGATAGTGGATATGTGCAGGCAGGATTTCTTCACTCATTGGCAACTCCTGATAGAACGATTCTCTTCAGAAAGGTTTTTGCCCTCATCAACAAAGCACGACAAAACCTTTACCTTATTTTATTATCATGATAAACATCCTTTTACAAAGATGGAGTCATTCATGCAAGACGGTATCGTCCTTTTCCACACCAATCGCCACAAAGTAAGATAAAAAACCGTCTTCAAACCGTTCACGTCTTCCTCATAAACCATGAATCAGGACAAACTGACCCAAATTCTCCAAGACGTGCGGACAGGGCAATGCACTATTGATGACGCCGTCAGACATCTGAAACTTCTACCGGCAGAGACCCTTCAGGATGCCTGCCTGGATCACCATCGTTGGCTGCGCACAGGGATCCCGGAGGTCATTTACGGAGAATCAAAAACCCCTGAACAGATCATCACCATTGCCGACGCCCTCCTGAGACAATCTTCCCTGCTCATGGCAACCCGGGTCGATGCTGACAAGGCCGCTGTGGTGCAGAGGGTCCTGCCGCAGCTTTACTATCACCCTCAGGCCAGGATGCTGACCGGAAATGAAACAGAGCCGAAAGCGGAGCGAGGCCGCGGCTCCATTCTCATCATCTGTGCCGGAACCTCTGACATCCCGGTGGCAGAAGAGTCCAAGGTCACGGCCGAGGCCCTCGGCCATTCAGTGCAGACCCTCTATGACGTCGGGGTCGCAGGCCTGCATCGCCTGCTGGGCCATCAACGTCTACTGCATACCGCCTCTGTCATTATTGTGGTGGCCGGGATGGAAGGGGCGCTGCCCAGTGTCGTCAGTGGTCTTACGGCCTGTCCGGTCATTGCGGTTCCAACTTCAATTGGCTACGGAACGAGTTTTGGCGGCATCGCCGCCCTGCTTGGCATGCTCAACAGTTGCGCACCAGGACTTGGCGTGGTCAACATTGATAATGGCTTTGGCGCTGCCTGCCTTGCCGTGGCCATAAACAGAGGCAGCAACAAGCAGAACTTGCAAGATTCATACAGTGCTGTATAATCGCCGCACAAAGAACTACTCCGGGTATTCGATTTCAATTCACCATTTATCATTTTCAGAGAAGAACCTTCAGGGACATCAATGAACACATCACTCAAACTCAAAATCGGCATGCTCTTGTCTCTCGTCATCCTTTCCATCGTCACTATCGTGCCCTCCTTTTATGCGGAGACACCCGACTGGTGGAAAAAATATATGGCGCCGGAAGGATTACGCCTTGGCCTTGACCTGCAGGGAGGAATGCATCTGGTACTCAAGGTTGACCTGAAAAAGGCCGCTGAAGACTCCCTGGAACTGGCTGCGGCTGATCTGAAGGACAGCCTCAAGGAAAAATCGATCACCGCGGTTCGCAGTGACAGCAAACCTGGGACCATTCTCTTTACCCTGCCCAACACCGGCGCGGTCGAAACAGTCAAGACCGTGATCAAGGATGAATTTCCCAATATCGACGTACAGGTGGAGGCTAAAGAGGGTTCTTTCCCGCGCATCACCCTGAATCTGAAAGACTCAGAGATCACCTTTATCAACACCAACGCCGTCAATCAATCGCTCGAGATTATCAGAAACAGGATTGACCAGTTTGGCGTTGCCGAACCAGTGATCATCCGGCAGGGCAGTGACGAGATTGTCATCCAGCTCCCCGGGGTCAAGGACCCAAAACGGGCCATGAAACTTCTGGGGGAAACCGCGCAGCTTGAATTCAAACTGGTGGCAGACACAGCCGGCATCAACCTGCAGGAGTTGATCGAGCAGGCCAAAAGCAATGGACAATGGACCGAAGGGGAAGAGCGGAAAAAGCTCAACCGGGCCCTGCAGAATCGCTTGCCGCAGAATACGGAAATCTATTTCGAAAAAGATAAAGACAAACAGACCGGCCAGGAGATCATCCGGCCCCTGCTGCTGGAAAACCAGACCCTGATGACTGGCGACATGGTCAAAAATGCCCAAGTACGCATCGGCGGCCAGTTCAACGAACCCTATGTCGGCATTGACCTCACCGGCCGGGGCGGCAAAATCTTTGCCCATCTCACCGAAAAAAATGTCAACCGGCAGATGGCTATTGTCCTCGATGAAATTGTCCGCTCGGCCCCATCCATCCGTGAAAAAATCATGGGCGGATCGGCCCAGATATCCGGTAGTTTCAGCCATGAAGAGGCTGCCGATCTTGCCATTATCCTGCGAGTCGGCGCCCTGCCAGCGCCGGTTGATATTATCCAGAACATGACCGTCGGCGCCAGCCTCGGCCAGGACTCCATCACCAAGAGCCTGACAGCGGGTGTCTTTGGCTCGCTTCTGGTTCTTACCTTCATGATGATTTTTTATCGTCTCTCGGGAGTCATTGCCAATGCGGCCCTGGCACTCAACATCCTCTTTCTCTTTGCCGGACTTGCCATCCTCAATGCCACCCTGACCCTGCCAGGCATTGCCGGTATTGTCCTTTCCATCGGTATGGCGGTGGATTCAAACATCCTGATCTTTGAACGAATACGCGAGGAGTATGACCTGGGAAAATCGGTCAGGTCGAGTGTCGACGGCGGCTTCAACCAGGCGCTCTCGACCATTGTTGACTCACAGGTGACCACCCTTATCACCTCCATGGCCCTGTTCCTCTTTGGCACTGGCCCGATCAAGGGTTTTGCCATCACCCTCTCGCTCGGCATTCTTTTCAACCTGTTCACCGCCCTCTACTGCTCCCGTTTTATGTTTGACGTCCTCCACTCACTCAACCTCCTGAAAAAATTAACCTTCCTCCGTTTTGTCAGAAAGCCCAACCTGGATTACATGAAGCTGCGCCATATCACATATGCCATCTCAGCAGTGCTGATCGCTATTGGCCTCATCGCTTCAGTGCAGATTGCCAGGGGCATGGCCAATATGGGGGTTGATTTTTCCGGCGGCACCCTCTTGCAATACAAGGCAGCGCAAGCCTTTACCATGGATGAGGTGCGTCAGACCTTGAACAGGCAGAAGATGGAAGGCGTGGATCTGCAGGAAGTGGAAAACGAACACGGCCTGATTGTCAAGGTCAAGAGTTCAGGCGAGGTTATCGGCAATATCAGCGAACAGATCCATACTATCCTGACGACCGAGCTTGCAGACAAACAGTTCACCCTCGAAAGCCAGTCCGAAATAGGCTCCTCTGTAAGTGCTGTCCTGCGGGATAAGGCCGGCATGGCCATCCTCCTTTCCCTGGTCGGCGTTATTATCTATCTGGCCCTGCGCTTTGATATCCGCTTTGGCGTAGCAGCGGCCATTGCCACCCTCCATGACATCTTTATTATTCTTGGCCTCTGCTGGCTGATGGATATAGAAATAACCCTGCTCATTGTCACAGCGCTGCTCACACTCGGTGGCTATTCTCTCAATGACTCGGTCGTAGTCTTTGACCGTATCCGCGAAAATATGGCCAGAGACCCGGAACACTCTCTGATCAAACAGATCAACACCAGTGTCAATCAGGTGGTGGGAAGGACGATTGTCACCGGACTCACCACCTGTATGGTCTTAGTGGCTCTGTTCTTCTTGGGTGGATCCGTAATCCATGATTTTGCCTTTATCCTTTTCTGGGGCATCATTGTAGGGACCTTCTCCTCCGTGTTCGTGGCCAGTCCCATGCTGCTTCTCTGGCCTGAAAAGCAGGAAGAGCACCTATGAACCCACCCCTGCTCCCCAGAAATGTCAGCAGGATAGAAAGAGAAGAGCCGTTTCATTTTTCCTGCCATCCTGGCATCGTCTGTTTTACCGACTGCTGCCGCCAGCTGGAACTGGCCCTGACCCCTTACGATGTCCTACGCCTGAAAAAGGCGTGCGGCATACGCTCGGAGACATTTCTCGACCGCTATGTGATTATCGAACAGGAAGAAGACGAAACCTTCCCCCGCTTCTATCTCAGCATGGTGGACGATGGCCGGGCAAGCTGTGTCTTTGTCGCGGACAGCGGTTGTACAGTGTATCAGAATCGGCCAGGGGCCTGCCGGGCCTACCCCATGGGTCGGGCGGTTATTCGTCAAGCCGACAACGCCATGGATGATTTCTTCGTCCTCCTGCAAGAGAGCCATTGCCATGGCTTTCGGGAACAGCAGGGACAAGATGCCGCCACCTACAGCAAAGAGCAAGGACTTTTGATCTACAACCGCTTTAACGACGCGATGGCCGTTCTCCTGCAACATGAGCAGATACGGCAGGGAAAACAATTTGCTGAACAACAGAGAGAACAGTTTATTCTGGCCCTCTACAATCTTGACCAATTTCGGACATTGTTGTTCGCTGGACAGATTCCAGGAGCAACAACATTAGATGGGACCAGCAGAGAAGGCCTGGCCGATGACGAGGCGCTGCTTCTCTATGCTATTGACTGGCTGAAGGACATATTATTCAAGAGCTGACACCCAACTAAAACACCAACCTGCCAACTAGATATTCTCGCAAAAAGTCTTTATTATAATTTTCCGCCATGTAACCAACTGAAATCACTCGTACACAATTCGTATCGTCTGACTTTTTTTTTGCAAAAACTACAACTATGCTCAAACTCATCATCTTCGACTGTGACGGGGTCATGTTTGACTCCAAATTTGCCAACCGCGAATACTACAATCAACTTCTTGCCCATTTCAATCGACCTGCAATGAGCCAGGCAGAGCTTGACTACGTTCACATCCACAACGTGATGGACTCCATCCGTCACATCTTCCGCCATTACCCCAGGCAAGATCTCAAAGAAGTGAACGCCTACCGGATGGCCCTTGATTACACACCCTTTCTCGGCCACATGAAGATGGAACCGGATCTCATAGAGTTTCTTGAAAGGACCAAATCACGGTATAAGCTGGCCATCTCCACCAACCGCACCAACACCATGCTCCCCATCCTGCAGATGTTTCAACTGGAGGACTACTTTGAGAAGGTCATGACCGCTGAAAATGCTCGCCGCCCGAAACCTGCAGCGGACGCCTTGCTGGAAATCCTTGCTTATTTTGCCTGCCAGACAGATGAAGCCATTTATATTGGAGACTCCAT
>JANZPQ010000040.1:0-4700 GCA_038040945.1 Desulfobulbaceae bacterium
AGATTACTGTTTCTTAGTCGCGGCATAAGAGGCCGTAAATTAGGAAGGGCAAAAAAATCCCTGCCCTTCCTCATTTACGGCCTCTAAAACTGTGAGAGGAAACGCAAGTCGTTTTCGTAATAAAGTCGGATATCGTTAATACCATACTTAAGCATGGCAATACGTTCAATTCCCAGTCCAAAGGCAAAGCCGCTGTAGATCTCAGGATCATAGCCAACCATCTTAAAGACCTCAGGATCTATCATTCCGGCGCCTAGAATCTCAAGCCATCCTGTTTGCTTACAGACCCTGCACCCCTTACCACCACAGATAACACAGGCGATATCCACCTCGGCACTGGGTTCAGTAAAGGGAAAAAAACTTGGCCGGAAACGCAGAGCCAGATCTTTACCAAACATCTTTTGCGTAAAGACAGTAAGGATTCCTTTCAGATCAGCAAAAGAGACCTTGGTATCAACAAGAAAGCCTTCCACCTGATGAAACATCGGAGTATGGGTGATATCAGAATCACAGCGATAGACCTTGCCGGGGGCAATGACGAGCAGGGGAGGCTGCTGGCTCTCCATGATCCTGGCCTGCATGGGTGAGGTGTGAGTCCGCAGGAGGATGGATTCGCTGACATAAAAGGTGTCATGCATATCCCTGGCTGGATGATGCGCCGGGATATTCAGGGCCTCAAAGTTATAGTGATCATGCTCAACATCAGGGCCCTCGGCCACTGAAAATCCCAAGGCCTCAAAAATCGAACAGACCTCGTTCATGATCTGAGTCACCGGATGCAGTCGGCCTCTCTCTGGATATCTGCCGGGAAGGGATAGATCTATCGAGCTTGCCCCCTGAGCCCCAGATGAACAACTGCTGCCAAGCAGTGCCTTCTTCTCCTCAAAGAGTTTCTCAATTTCTGCCTTGATCGTATTAGCCAGCTGTCCGACCCGTGGTCTCTCTTCCTGGGGAACAACACTGAGTTCCCGCATGATGGTGCTGAATAATCCTTTACGGCCAAGATAACGAATACGAAATTCTTCCAGCTGACCAGCCTCGGCAAGTTGGATAAGATTTTCTCTGGCTTCGTTCTGTAGGCTGAGTAGCTCTTGTTCCATGACTCTCAAAAAATGTAGATGCTCATTAAACCGCTGAGTATTATAACTATGAATTTACAATAGCAGGAAAGGCAGTAAGGGCGGTTAAGGAAAGAGTTGTACTTTTCAATTTATTCTTTAACTGCCCCTAAAGCAATATGCCGGTTTCGATAGAGATCAAAACCGGCATAGAACAACAATAATCCGCACTCTGGAAAAAGGATTATGCGTTGGCTGTTACTGCAATCTTTACCACTTCAGAAAAAGCAGCGGCATCAAGAATAGCCATATTGGAGAGAACCTTCCGATCAAGCTCAATCCCGGCCTTTTTCAGACCACAGATAAGTCGGCTATAGCTTATGTCATTCATGTGAGCGCCGGCATTAATACGAGCGATCCACAAGCGACGGAAATCACGTTTTTTGGTTCGTCGATCCCTGTAGGCATAAACAAGTGCCCGATCAACTGCCTCTGTGGCGGTACGAAAGAGGCGACTACGTCCGCCTCTGAAACCTTTGGCCAGTTTCAATACTTTATTTCTTCTTCTTCGGGCTTTAAAGCCTCTTGTCGCGCGTGGCATTTTCTACTCCTTTAAACTCTACTTGACTCTATTGTCCTTGATATTGAAGGCCAACAGGAGAAACTCAACTGTTTAAACAATCTCTTTTACAGCCATACAGGGGGGAAAAATCACATGTATGGTAAAATTCTGCGGATTCCTTTGATATCAGCGCAATGTACAAGAGCTGATTTTCTCAGATTACGTTTTCTCTTCGTGGTTTTTTTAGTCAGAATATGGCTGGTATACGCCTTGCCGCGTTTGATCTGTCCTGACCCGGTCACCTTGAAACGTTTAGCTGCGCCTCTTTTTGTTTTCATCTTTGGCATAATCGTGCTCCTTTGCACTTCCTATAAAATACTGTCTGCTTTTTCTTCATTCAAAGAATAACACAGCAGTTCATATTCAGTTTTGTCTAATTTTAGCTAGAATAAATTATTTTAAGTTTTTTATCAACACTCTCACGGCTTGGGACCAACAAACATCACCATCTGTCGACCTTCCATCTTTGGTTCCTGCAGGATAACGGCATCTTCCTCCAGGGCAGCTGCAATCTTCTGCATGGCCTCCAGACCAATGGTCTGACAATAGACGATTTCCCGACCACGGAAGCGCATGGTGAGCTTCACCTTGTTTTTCTGTTGCAGGAATTTAACAATGTTTCTGATCTTAAAATTCAGATCATGCTCATCGGTCTTGGGACGGAATTTAATTTCCTTTGTCTCAACGGTCGTTTGTTTCTTTTTTGCTTCCTGCTCTTGTTTTGCCTGTTCGTAACGAAACTTATCGTAGTTCATTATCCGACAAACAGGTGGATCAGCATTCGCTGAAACCTCCACTAAATCAAGCCCGTCATTATCGGCTAGTTTCAGTGCTTCGTCCACGGTTACTACACCCAACTGACTACCATCGCTGCCAATGAGTCGGACCTGAGGATGACGAATCATTTCATTGATATTGGCCTTTACCTCACGTTGAACCGGGGCTCTTTTTCCTCTTTGTTTAATATCTCTACCTCCCTGCGTTTACGAACTAAATAAATTAAACGACCTCGCTCTCTTCCAGGTCGTTAATCCGTTATTCAAAAAATATTCTTCACCCGAGGATGACGGGTTGACAGACAACTTCAAAAGGGAACAGTGGGAAAAAGACCCGTTATCCCTTCTTAACGCCTACATTCCCCGAACTTCTTTACATTCATCACCAATTTTCGCTGCCAGCTCAGCTACCGTCATCTCCGGCATATTTTTACCGTCACGTAAACGAACAGTCACCGTGCCATTTTCCTTTTCTTTATCACCGACAATGAGCATATACGGGGTCTTGGCCATCTGCGCTTCTCTGATTTTATAATTCAACTTCTCATTACGCAAATCTTTTTCCACCCGTACTCCCAGTTTTCGCAACTGGGAATAGAGCCCTTCGCAATAGTCTGCCTGGGCATCAGTGATATTCATCACCCTGACCTGCACCGGGGCCAGCCAGAGGGGAAAGGCGCCTGCGTAGTGTTCTATCAGCACCCCGATAAAGCGCTCCAGCGAGCCCATTAAGGCCCGATGGATCATAATGGGTTGATGCTCCTGATTGTCAGCGCCGGTATACCCCATATCAAAGCGTTCAGGTAGATTGAAGTCTACCTGAATGGTGGAACATTGCCAGGAACGACCGAGCTGATCCTTGATCTTGATATCAATCTTCGGGCCATAAAAGACGCCTTCGCCGGGATCGAGAGAGTAGGCGAGCCCCTTCTTGTCGAGGGCCTGCTTCAGGGCCTCGGTGGCCTTCTCCCAGTTCGCGTCACTGCCGACATATTTTTCAGGCCGGGTAGAGAGATAGATATCGTATTGGTCAAAGCCGAAGGTCTTGAGGATCAGGAGATTCAGCTCGAGGATATTGACGATCTCATCTTCAAGTTGATCCGGCTGACAGAAGATATGGGCATCATCCTGGGTAAAGCCGCGGACCCGAAGCAGGCCGTGCAGGGCGCCGGCGCGTTCATAGCGATAGACCGTGCCCAGTTCGCACCAGCGGATAGGAAGCTCGCGATAGCTTCTCTTCCGGCTGTTGTAGACGCCGATATGAAACGGGCAGTTCATCGGCTTGAGCTGATACTCCACCTCATCGATGGCCATCGGCGCGTACATGTTCTCGCCGTAGAAATCGAGATGACCGGAGGTCTTCCACAGATCCTGGCGGGCTATATGCGGGGTGTAGAGCAGGTCATAGTCGTGTGCATAATGGGCATCTTTCCAGTAATCTTCGATCAGCTTCCTGAGCAGCGCCCCTTTGGGCTGCCAGAGGATGAGGCCTGGACCGATCTGATCCTGAATGGTAAAGAGCTCAAGCTCTTTGCCCAGTTTACGGTGATCGCGCTTTTTGGCCTCTTCAAGCGTGAAGAGATATTTCTTCAGGGCCTTCTGGTCAAAAAATGCGGTGCCGTAAATTCGCTGCAGGACATCATTTTTTTCATTACCGCGCCAGTATGCCCCGGCAACCCGCAGCAGCTTAAAGGCCTTGAGCCAGGAGGTATCCGGAAGATGGGGGCCTCGACACAGGTCCATGAAATCGTCAATCTGATAGGTGGAGACCACATCGGTTTTCAGATCCCGAATGAGCTCCACTTTATATTTCTCACCCTGACCCTCAAAGGTATCAAGGGCCTCAGAGGCCTTGAGCTCGTTACGAATGAAAGGAAGTGCCTTGCCCGCAATCACCTCCATGCGGGCCTCTATCTTTTCGAAATCGTCCGGAGTAAAGGTCTCGGCACAGGCAAAATCATAATAGAAACCATCCTCAATGGACGGCCCGATGGCAACCTTGACCTCCGCGCCAAAAAGATCCCGAACAGCCTGGGCCATAACATGGGCAGCGCTGTGACGCAATATCTCGAGCCCTGGCTCGGTATCAATCTGAATGGGACTGATAACGGCATCTTTCACCAGGAGGGTACCGAGATCCACACTTTGGCCATCAACGATGGCAGCAAGCGTAAGCTTGCGCTGCTTGTTGGACAAGAGGCGAGCAAAGGCCTCGAGCACCGAGGTGAAGGCCGGCAACTGGAT
>JANZPQ010000041.1:0-3272 GCA_038040945.1 Desulfobulbaceae bacterium
TGAATTTGACAACCAGAGTAAACAAATGAAAATACGATCCACCACAATTCTAGCAGTTCGCCATAATGGCCAAGTTGCCCTAGCCGGAGACGGTCAGGTTTCCCTTGGTAATACAGTGATGAAACATTATGGCAGAAAAGTACGACGTCTCTATCACGATCAAGTGATAACCGGGTTTGCCGGGGCTACAGCTGATGCTTTCACCCTGTATGACAAACTTGAGCAAAAACTTGAACAATATAACGGCAATTTAATGAGGGCCTCCGTTGAGCTGGCCAAGGATTGGCGTACTGATAAGTATTTAAGAAGGCTGGAGGCCATGCTGATTGCAGTCGATAAAGACCATTCTCTTCTCCTTTCCGGAACAGGTGATGTTATTGAGGCTGATAAGGGAGTTTTGGCAATAGGTTCTGGTGGCCCTTATGCCCAGGCTGCTGCACTTGCTTTGGTTGAGCACAGTTCTCTTGATGCCGAGGGGGTTTGTCGAGAGGCAATGACCATAGCGGCCAATATATGTGTTTTCACAAATAATTCTATAACTATTGAAAAAATATGAATCCCATTCAGTCCTTTACGCCTAAAGAAACTCTCTCTGCACTCGACAAGTATATAGTTGGTCAGGCTGACGCCAAGCGCTCTGTCGCTATTGCCCTAAGAAACCGCTGGAGAAGAAGGCAGGTTCTTCCCCCGTTACGTGAAGAAATCGCGCCCAAAAATATTATTATGATTGGGCCCACCGGGGTTGGTAAAACTGAGATAGCGCGGCGACTTGCAGCCCTGGCCCAGTCTCCGTTTATCAAGGTCGAAGCCTCTAAGTATACTGAAGTGGGCTATGTTGGTCGAGACGTGGAATCTATGATTCGCGACTTGGTAGATCTTGCTGTGAATATGGTGAAAGATGAGGAGAAAAAACGGATTGTGGGAGTGGCTGAGGCAAATGCTGAAGACATGGTCCTGGACCTGCTGCTTCCTCCCGGTCCTGGGGCGCCTGGCACAATGGGCCCCGATGGATCTCATTCCTTTAGCATCGATAACCCTGATTTACCTGTTACAAGTGAAGATGCCGGTGAAAATTCAACCCGGGAAAAGTTTCGCAAGATGCTACGAGATGGAAAACTTGACGATCGTGAGCTTGAATTATCACTCAGTGAGTCCAAGTCTGCGCCTATGATAGAAATTATGACCACCTCGGGGATGGAAGATATGCAGTCCAACCTCCAGGATGCCTTTAGTAAGATTTTTCCAAAGAAAAAGAAGAATCTAAATATGAAGGTTCCAGAGGCATTAGAGGCCTGTAAAAAGGAGGAGATGGAAAAGCTGGTGGACATGGATCTGGTCATTAAAGAGGCTCTTAAACGCACAGAGGAATCTGGCATTGTCTTTTTGGATGAGATTGATAAAATTGCCTCCCGCAGTAGTGGAGGGCAGGGGCCAGAAGTGTCACGAGAAGGAGTTCAGCGTGATCTTCTACCAATAGTTGAAGGGGCAAACGTCACCACCAAACATGGAATGGTTAGGACCGATCATATCCTCTTTATTGCCAGCGGGGCATTTCATGTGGCAAAACCATCGGATCTTATTCCGGAATTACAGGGGCGTTTTCCTATCCGTGTAGAACTGCATTCTCTTGGTAAAGATGAATTTATTCGTATTCTTACCGAACCGGAAAATGCTCTGGTTAAACAATATATAGCTCTTATGGAAACAGAAGGTATTGAGCTTGTTTTTGAAGAAGATGCTATTGAAGAAATTGCAGCCATTGCCGTTGAAGTGAATGAACAAACCCAAGAGATTGGAGCACGACGGTTGCATACCATTATCGAGCGGGTACTTGATACCTTATCTTTCGATGCCTCAGAAATGGATGAGACTCGCTTTGTTGTCACCGGCAAGTATGTACGGGATCAATTAAACGATATAGTCAAAGATCAGGATCTAAGTCGATATATATTATAGGCTACCTTGTAATTAAATCTCGCGTACCGGGGAGAGTTGCACATGTTTTTAAAATTTTTCGGAAAAAAATCCGAGAAGCAATCGACCTCTTTGCAGGAACAGACAGGGGCTGGGAATGGAATAGATCCGGAAATGAGCTACTGCCCTTCCTGTGGAGACGAGTACCGTCCCGGAGTTGAAGATTGTGCTGCCTGTAATGTCCCTCTTGTCAGCGGAACGGTAAAGCTGGAAAAAGCAAAGGCAAAGCAGGCAGCTTTCTCGGGTCGTTCAATGGAGATATCCCCTGATGACAAATTGGTAAATCTTCGTAAAGGGCCTTTGAAAGATATTAAATATCTGAAAAAGCTTCTGATTGAGGCAAGGATTCCAGCGATCATTGCAGGGGATGAAAACAGTTGCGGAAAAGGGTGTTGTGGGCCTGAGATGTACCTGCAGATTAAAGAGGAAGATACAGGCCCTGCAATGGAAATTCTCGCCCAGGACTTTATCAAAAGTACATCGCTAGCCAGCCATGATCTAAACAATGTTGAGGCAGTCTTTGACGCCCAGGCCACAGAGACGGTTTGTCCAGCCTGTAGCTGCCAGTTCTCTCCCACAATAGGCGCCTGCCCCGAGTGTGGGCTCTGCTTTGAGTAGATATGATAAACTTCAGTACCTTAGAAAAACATTTAAACAACATACACATCTCTTTGTTTTAGTGGGCGAAATGTATTGAGGCGTTTGTCCTGTTTGTCGGCCTTTGTTATGCCTTAGGCTTCTCCCAACGTTTTTTTCGAGGCGCAAGGGTAATGGGCTTTTTAGAAAAAGACATTGCCTTATAGCTGAGTATTTCATCCACCTTATCAGTCAGTTGTCTACAGGGCTTTATGGTGAGGTCTTTTAGTACCTCAATATCGACTTCACCTCGTCCTGGAAAGTGCAGGGTCAGGAGGAGTGGACAGGAACCATGGTATTGATAGAGAGTTTTTTTGACCTTTTCAAGCTGCTGCCTGGAGAGTTTGTCAGATTCAAGCTTGATCCTGACAGAGTCGGTATATTTTTCCCGGGCGTCAGGGAGTGAGTCTAGACTGTCAGCGATAATTTTCGGGCCTCGTTCATCCTTTTGTACTGTTCCCTGGATAATTATTGGATCAGTTGACGACAAAAGATCCTCACAACGACTATAGGTGTCAGGAAAAACCACTACCTCCACCGATTCATACAGATCTTCCAGAGTGAGGAAGGCCATCGGGTCACCCCGCTTGCTTTTGTGTTTTTTGCAGGTGCGAATGAGGCCGCCAATTCTTACTGGCTGGTCATCTCCCCAGTTATCCAGG
>JANZPQ010000042.1:0-4259 GCA_038040945.1 Desulfobulbaceae bacterium
TTACTAAACAATGTGTCGTTTCCTTCATATATCTTTCGCAGACCCATAACAGCATTCCTCCCAGGCTTATAGCATCGTTCTGAGGTTATGGCGTCAAACACATCACAGACAGCTGTCAGCTGGGCCCCATAACTGATTTGACTTTTTTTCAGCCCATGGGGATAGCCCTTTCCATCATATCTTTCATGGTGATGCAGAGCAATATCATAACATTCTAGCGGTAACCCCTTCACTTTAGAAAGCAGGGTCATCGAATGTTCGGCATGTCGCTGCATCTCACAGTACTCTTCTTCGGTGAGCTTGGATGGTTTGTTCAAGATGTTCTGTGGAACAAGGGTCTTGCCAATATCATGAAACATTGCACCAACTGCCAGATCCAGGGCTTGATGTTCTGATATCTGACAGTAATGGCACATATTCAGTACAAGGGAACTAACACTGATTGAGTGATAGAGAGTATACTCATCTTTCGTTCGTATTTGTGTGAGCAATAACAAGGCGTCCCTGTTACGGTTTATTGACTCATTCATCCTCTTGGCAAGTTCATAGGAAGAGCCAACATCAGGTATTTTTCCTTCCCTTACCTCCTGAATCGTCCGCTGCGCCATTTTTATGGCATCTTGAGAAATTTGCTTTGCCGATTGTAACTCCCTCGCGAGGGGAATTAGCGGCCTTGAGACATTACGCGTTTGATCAATTCCTGCAGTCTCTCTTTTTATATCATGAAGAGTTTTTGATCTGTTTACATCAACGCCTCTCTCTGTGTCGATAGATACTTCCTTGATTTCCCAAGTCTTAAGTATGTCTATGACATGGTCGTTTTCGATAAAGCACGGTTCAATATATAGGTTTCTACTATTCCAATCACAATTGAAATCATGGATAAAAACTCCAATCTTGAGGTCTTCAACTTTAACTTTTTTAATCACAATTTCTCACTAGTGTCCCAACGTTTAATCAAACAATAACAGTTGCTTACGTTTTGGCTCGACCTTGGTTATGTAATCTTCTTTTGTAAGTGCCTGTAATAATGGCATTCGTTCAAAGATGGTCACGCTCAAGACCTGTAAAATTGTGTAGAGACTGACCTCAATTTTGAGCCGTTTTTTCATGATGGCTACGAGTAGATAGACTGAAACGGCGATCCATATTTGAGTTTTAACAGCATTTTCCGAAGTACCGTTGAAAGTTTTTACTGCAAGAACGGCATAAGGGGCCGGTCGCTCTTGCGCCGTCCATGGCACCCGCGACCCTGGGCCATCCCTGGCCTGCGTAATGAAATGGATAAAAAGTACAAGTTATTTTTCTTGACGGCCCCTAAATTCCCCAGGAGAGAGCAGAGAGTAAGCGAAAAGACATTTTTTTCAAAAGACCCTTCAGCCGTTCACAACCTTGAGCCCTTCAAGTTTCCAGGCCTCAGTGCCAACCGGTCTGGCCCATGTCCACTCTTCGGCGAACTTAACGGGTTCCGTCATGCTGCCTTCCACCAGGGCATCGCTCTGTTCATCAACAGTATAATCAAGGAGATTGGCCGTAAAAAGAACGGTGATAAAATCCTCATCATTCTCTTTACCGGCAGCTACGGCCTCCACTTTACGAACGGAGATGCTCTCCAGTTTATTGATGTGGCCAAGCTCTCGCATCTCTGCAAATTGCTGATCATACTGAGCGGCAAGCTCCTCACCGAGCAGATGCCGGTAGGAGCCGATATCACGCCGCATCCAGCCGGCCTGAACCTTGAAGAAGACATCTGAGGCCACCTCGATAAAATGATTCACATCAAAACCGGGGTCTGTCTGCCGGATCATGGCCAGCCCCTCATCAAGGGTTCCCGGCAAGGCGCCAGGCATTGGTGGCGGAGCGACCCCGCCCATCCCCACCAGTTGACTCCCTGAGAAAAGAGATCCCAAGGCCTGACCTGGTGCTTGATATCCCTGTTGCGGCCGGGCAGCAGAAGGTCTGATAAAACGTTTATAGAAGAAATAACCGACCCCGCCCAACAGAAGCAGGGGAAGTATCCCCATGCCGCTGCCGCCGCCCATGCCGAACATGCTGCCAAACAACATGCCGCCCAAAGCGCCGCCCAGAAGGCCACCGGCCAGACCGCTGCCGAATCCGGATTTTTGGGTAGCCTGGGCGCCAGGAGCGGTCTGAGTCGCTGGTGCCTTCGGGGCCGGCGTACTGCGGCTGAAAGAACGGCCGCCTGAACGGGAACGGGCATCGGCCAATTCAGCGGTAACTCCACCCTCAAGGAACATCAAGGATATCAGCACCAGAAAGAACGGGGTAAGACGGGATAAAAAAGTAAACATAAGGACACTCCATGGGTTAAAAGATTTTTCTAAACTTCTTTTCGTATTAGTATGGTATGAAGATACTGTTTTGCTTCGAGGGCATCCAGCATCAAGAAACCCTTACATTAGCAAGCCGTACCAGGGTTGTCATCTCTTTTCGACGCCCGAAAACTTCAGATCACTTCACTTCAGGCAGCAAGCATGCTCCTCATCTATCCACCCCTGGCCAAACCCTGCGAAGCCCCGGCCGGTATTGCCCAATTGGCCGGAGCCCTGGGTGGTCATGGCCTTCCCTGCACCCTGCTGGACGCCAATCTTGAGGGGCAGCTCTCTCTCCTGGGCCGACAGCCACAGGCAGATGACACCTGGAGCAAACGGGCCTTTCGGGCCATAGATGCCAACCTGGAGAGGATGCGCAGCCCAGAACTCTACAGCAATCCGGCGCGCTACCGGCGGGCCGTGGCCGATATCAATCGCGTCCTCGAACAGGTTGGATTGCAGCGGCAGCTCACCTTGAATCTGGCCAATTATCAGGACCCCGCGGTTTCCCCGCTCAAGAGCGCTGATCTGCTGCGCTGTGCCGAAGTCCCTGAAGACAACATCTTCTACCCCTGGTTTGCCGAACGGCTGACCAGGATCCTGGAGAGCAGCAACCCGCAACTGGTAGGCCTTTCCCTCAATTACCTGAGTCAGGCCCCGACCACCTTTGCCATGATCGGTTTCCTCAAAAAAATCGCACCCGGGCTAGCGATCGTCGCTGGGGGCGGCCTGGTCACCTCCTGGCTGCACAACCCGGCCTGGAGCAATCCCTTTGCTGCGATCATTGACCATCTGGTGGCAGGTCCCGGCGAAGAACCCCTGCTGAGACTCTTAGAAATAAAAAACAAGGCAGAACACCAGCCGCCCGACTTTCAGGATCTCCACCAGAAGGAATATCTGGCACCGGGCTTTATCCTGCCCTACGCCGCATCGTCGGGATGCTACTGGAACAGATGTTCATTCTGCCCGGAAAAGGCAGAAGAAAACCCCTATCATTGCTTGCCTGCGGACAGAGTGTTGGATGATCTTTCCAGCCTCTGCGAAAAGACGCAGCCCAGCCTCATCCATTTTCTCGATAACGCCATTGTCCCGGCCCTGATGCGCAGACTGATCGAGACGCCACCAGCCGCGCCCTGGTACGGATTTGCCCGGGTCAGCCGTGAACTCTCCGACCCTGAGTTCTGCCGCAGGCTGCGCCAGTCCGGCTGCTTGATGCTCAAGCTTGGCATCGAATCGGGTGACCAGTCCGTGCTTGATGCCATGGACAAGGGCATTGATCTGCAGATGGTGGCTGCGGCCCTGGCCGCGCTTGAGCAGGCGGGTATCGCCACCTATGTCTACCTGCTCTTCGGCACCCCGTCCGAAGGGCTGAGCCAGGCCCGTAAAACCCTGGACTTTGTGGTCAGCCATCAGCGCGCCATCACCTTTCTCAATCTGGCAGTCTTTAATATGCCGGTGTGCAGCCCTGAGGCAGATGAGCTGCAGGCCCATGATTTTTACGAGGGCGATCTCTCCCTCTACAGTGATTTTGTCCACCCGCAAGGCTGGGGGCGGAAGGCCATCCGCACTTTTCTGGACAAGGAGTTCAAGCGCCATCCGGCCATTACCCCTATCCTCCAGCGGGATCCCCCCATATTCACCTCCAACCATGCGCCTTTTTTTATTGCCAGGGAATTTCAAACACACAACGAACAGGAAAAATAGAAATGAATAAACGAAAAGTGATCGTCATTGGCGGCGGTGCGGCAGGATTGATGGCAGCAGGTCAGGCAGCTGTCTCAGGCGCCGATGTCCTTCTCCTCGAGAAGATGAAACGTCCAGGCCGTAAGATCTGCATCACCGGCAAGGGACGCTGCAACATCACCAACATCGCTGAGATAAAAGAGTTCATCGCGCACTTTGGTTCCAATGGCCGCTTCCTGCGTC
>JANZPQ010000043.1:0-7368 GCA_038040945.1 Desulfobulbaceae bacterium
TTTATTGAGGAAAATGAGAATATTCCGGTGCGAGAGTGGGGCAGGATTGTTCGTTTTCATCCCCTGTTCCAGCCTGCCGGCACCAATGTCAATTATGTGCAGAAAATTGCGGAGAATACCATTCGTGTTCGTACCTATGAGCGTGGTGTGGAGGATGAAACCATGGCCTGCGGCACGGGAGCGGTGGCCTCCGCAATCTTTGCGGCCATTTACGGCCTGGTCCAGTCGCCAGTGGCGGTGGTTACCTCAGGTGGTGATCGATTGACCATTTTCTTTGATCTGCAGGATGGACCGCAGGCGGAGAATGTCTTTCTCCAGGGTCCGGCCAGAATTATCTATGAAGGAAATCTGACGGCGGAAGCATTGCTCTGAACCGCCGCTTACAAAGAATTGTACCATTAAAAAAATACTATTTCGGTCACGAAAGTTATATCAGGAGAGGAATCATGAAGAAGTATTACGGCGCCATCGTTGCCATTGTCACCCCGTGTATCGATGGTGAAGTGGATGAACAAGGGTTAGTGGATCTTATTGAATTTCAGATAGCCGGTGGAACGCATGGAATTGTTCCCTGTGGCACAACGGGTGAGTCGGCAACGCTCGATTTTGCAGAGCATAAGCGGGTTATTGAACTGACGGTCAAGACGGTTGCCGGCCGGGTGCCGGTTATTGCCGGGACCGGTGCCAATAACACCAGAGAGGCCATTGAACTGACTGAGAGCGCCAAAGACAGCGGCGCGGATGCGGTTCTCTCTGTGACCCCCTATTATAACAAGCCCAGCCAGGAAGGTCTCTATCTGCACTTCAAGGCCATAGCTGAGGCCGTTGATATTCCGATGTTTCTGTATAATGTGCCCGGCCGAACCGCAATCAACATGCTGCCGGAAACTGTGGCGCGACTTGCGGCGCTGAAGAACATTATCGGCCTCAAAGAGGCCTGCGGCAGTCTGCAGCAGATCAGCGATGTGATGCGGCTGTGTCCAGCTGATTTTATCATCCTCTCCGGTGATGATTTTACCGCCATGCCCACGGTCTTAATCGGTGGCAAGGGGGTTATTTCCGTGACCTCCAATGTGGATCCCCGGGGCATGGCCGATCTCATGGAGGCCGCCCTGGCCGGAGATCTGAAACGGGCCAACGAGATTCATTATCGTCTCTTCCCGCTGATGAACGCCATGTTTTATGCACCCAATCCCGTGCCCGCCAAAAAAGGGGTTGAGCTGATGGGCAAGATCAAAGACGGTCTGCCCCGGCTGCCTCTGTCGGCAATAGATGATTCGGCCCTGGCCAGATTGACTGCGGCGATGAAGGACGCAGGATTGGTTTAAGGAGCGTTCAGGCTGGAGTCGACTGAGTTGATGAGTGTCACATCTTTAGAGAAAAGGAAGAGAAAATGATCAAAGTTATTGTGGCCGGGGCCTCCGGTCGTATGGGGCAGCGGGTAGGATATATGGTGCAGGAACACCCCGGGTTGCAGTATGCCGCCGCCTTCGAGGCCTCAGGTAGTCCTGCCATTGGCCGAGATCCGGGTGAGATGGCTGGCTGGGGCCGTGCCGGGGTTACGATTGCAGAAGGACTGGAAGCGGTGATTGATCAGGGGGATGTCTTGATCGATTTTACCTTCCATGAGGCAACTATGAAATTTGCCCGTCTGGCAGCAAAGAAGAACAAGGCAATGGTCATCGGTACAACCGGTCTCACCCCGGAGAATCTGGCAGAGCTGGCAGAGCTGAGCCGCCACTTTCCCTGTGTCCAGTCTCCAAATATGGCAGTCGGAGTCAACGTCCTCTTTAAACTGGCCGCCCGGACCGCTGCCATCCTAGGTGATGACTATGATATCGAGATTGTAGAGGCCCATCATAACAAGAAAAAAGATGCCCCCAGCGGCACGGCCCTGAAGCTGGCCGAGATGGCTGCATCAGGGGTGAATCGCGATCTGGCGGAAGTCGGCGTCTATGAGCGGCACGGGATGATCGGCGAGCGGACCAAAAAAGAGATTGGTATCCAGACGATCCGTGGTGGAGATATTGTGGGCGAGCATACCATCTATTTTGCCGGTCCAGGCGAGCGCATCGAGATTACCCATCGCGCTCACAGTCGGGACAATTTTGCCAAGGGAGCTGCCACTGCCGCGGCTTGGGTCGTAGGCAAAACACCCGGCTTGTACTCCATGTTTGATGTTCTGGGATTGCAGGATCTCTAGAGTGTGAGATCGGAGAGAATGACCCGGGCCCTTATTGGTTTCGGCTCAAATCTGGGCAATGGCCGACAGCTTGTTTTGAGCGCCTGGAAACGATTTGCAGTTGAGGAAATGGTTACCCCGCTCCTGTTTTCATCGCTCTATGTCACAGAGGCGGTCGGCATGGTCAGCTCGTCTCTTTTTACCAATGCGGTCGGCATGGTGGAAACGGAACTTGGGCCTGCAGAGCTGTTGCTTCTGTTGTTGCAGATAGAGACCGAGCATGGGCGTGTGCGTGATGCGGGTGTTGCGGGTTATCAGGATCGTTTTCTTGATCTGGATCTGCTCTATTTTGGGGATACGGTGTGTTGTTTACCCGAGCTTATCCTGCCGCATCCCCATATTAGCAGTCGACTTTTTGTGCTGGCCCCGCTGGTGGAGATTGCCCCCTCTTTCCAGGATCCCCTGAGCGGACAGACGGTCGAGAAAATGTATCAGCAGCTTCTCTATCGAATTGGGCAGGGAGAAAGCCCGTCGCAAGCCATCTCCCGGATTGAACGGGCAGAGTAATGACTGCCCCGCTTGTCTCATCAGGATTCGTGAAAGTATTTCTTCTCCGGGAAAGAATAATTAGACATTTGTCTGTGGGCGACTATAATAAAAATATGGATTTTTCTTTTCGCAGAATAACCAGTGGAATGGGGGTGGCAATGTGGCTCCTCTAAAGTTAGTGATTCTGGCCATTCTGTTTTATATTGCCTATCGTTTGCTTGTCGGAGTCGGCAGGAAAAAAACTGGCAACAAGCAGTCTGAAGAAAAATCCTCCCCCCAGGTTTCTGATCTGCTGGTGGAGGATCCGGTTTGTCATACCCTGGTTCCCCAAGGGCAGGCTGTACGGTTGCAGCATGAAAAACAGATGTACTATTTCTGCAGCGATGCCTGTTGCAGCCGATTTTTGAGTGAGAAAGGAGAGAGAAAATGAAGTTTTTTATAGATACTGCCAATATTGATGAGATCAAAAAAGGTGTTGCCATGGGCATGGTCGATGGCGTCACCACCAATCCTTCGCTGATTGCCAGGGAAAACAAGCCCTTTGAGGAGATTCTCAAAGAGATCTGTCAGGTTGTGGATGGCCCGGTCAGTGCTGAGGTGATCAGTCTTGAGGCGGATGGTATGGTCAAAGAGGCCAAGATCCTTGCGGCCATGAGTGATAATATTGTGATTAAGATTCCCATGATCATGGAGGGGATGAAAGCGGTCAAAGAGCTCACCTCTTTGGGAATCAACACCAATGTAACGCTGGTTTTTTCTGCAGCTCAGGCGCTTCTGGCCGCTAAGGCCGGTGCTACCTATGTCAGTCCTTTTGTCGGAAGACTTGACGACCTCGGCCAGCATGGGATGGAGCTGATCAGCGAAATCATGACGGTCTATCGTAATTATGATTTCCAGAGTGAGGTTATTGTGGCCAGTGTCAGAAATCCTCTTCATGTAATGGATGCGGCGATGATAGGCGCCGATATCGCCACCATTCCGCTCAAGGTGATTGAACAGTTGGCCAAGCATCCCTTAACCACCATTGGCGTGGAGCAGTTTCTGGCAGACTGGGAAAAGAGAAAAAAATAATCTTGATGAAGACGGTTGGGACCACGTTGTTGACTGAGAGCTGAAGGCCAAGAGTTCTAAATGGTGTAGAGACAAAAAAGGTGAACATGGGAACATCCGGTCGATTGTTGATGGTTGCATTGGTGGCGATCCTGTTTTATGGGCCATATCTGGTCCGGGCCGAGATGTATACGTATGTTGATAATAAAGGGGTCCGCTTTTATACTAATGTCCCCGCTGTCAGTGAGTCTCGCCTCCATCAACACGAAGGAGTGGTTATCGGTAAGCCCTCTGGTCAGGCCTGGCCCGAGGTGCGGGTTAGCGACCGCCGTGATTCTCACAAGAATAGCGTTGCTTATGATCGTCATATTCAGCGGAGCGGTCATCGTTATAATATCGATCCTCAACTCATCAAGGCAATCATCAAGGCAGAATCTGATTTTGATTGCTATGCCAGTTCTCCCATGGGAGCCCAGGGCCTCATGCAGCTTATGCCAGGCACCGCCAGAGACCTCAATGTTTCCAATCCCTTCGATCCGCGGGCGAATATAGACGGGGGAACACGTTACTTTCGAACGATGCTTGATACCTTTAATGGGGATATCCCCTTGAGTCTTGCTGCCTATAATGCCGGGCCAAACCTGGTTAAGCGCACGAACCGGATCCCGCAGATCCCTGAGACCGTAGAATATGTCCAGCGTGTTCTTCGTCACTACAAAGGCTATAAAAGATCCGGGCTGCAATTATCCACGGTAAGCTCTGTTATCAAGGTGGCTGATCTGGTGGTGAGATGAGAAATTTAAAAGGGTTTTTTTCTGGGAGTAAGAAATGGATCAACTGGTGACATTGCCAAACATATTGACTGGACTTCGTTTTGCTATGATTCCAGTGCTCATCGTTCTGTTTTCAATAGAGCAGACCATTGTCATTGGTCTGGTGACTTTCTTTGTTTTTGTTTTTGCCGCACTGACCGATCTTGTCGATGGTTATTTCGCCAGAAAATACAAGAGCGAGACGACCCTTGGTAAGCTTATGGATCCCCTTGCAGACAAGGTTCTGGTCGCAACCGCCCTGATTATGCTTATTCCCCTGGGACGGGTTCCGGCCTGGGTTTGTCTGCTGATCATCTGCCGTGAGATCATTATTACCGGCTTCAGGGGCCTTGCCGCATCGACCGGTGTGGTAGTGGCTGCCGGCCAAATAGGAAAGATCAAGAGCAATTTCCAATATTTTGGGATTGGGTGCCTGATTTTTCCTCTTGGTGTCCTGCCGGTACCCTATCTTCATCAGACAGGCCAGTTCCTGCTTTATATCGGCCTCGCCCTGGCTATCTGGTCAGGCATAGATTATTTTTATAATCTGTGAAATATATTTCAGGAAACAGTCAAGACATAAGAGTGATTAGCCATTTTTCTTGACAGACAAAGGCAGGGAAGGTATTAAGCCGTAATTATAAAATATCTATACTGTTTGTATGATTAAATATTTTTTGCCGGAGTGGTGAAACAGGTAGACGCACGGGACTCAAAATCCCGCGGGGGCAACCCCATGTCGGTTCGATTCCGACCTCCGGCACCAATAATTATAGTCGAATCCTTGTAACTAAAGGGTTCGACTTTTTTTGTTTTAGGAGAGTAGTAGTCGCATTTCTTCCATAACTTGGATGTCATGTATTTTAAAATCGTAAGAAGAGAGGCTGGAGAATAATGCAAGAAAAAGATGTGGGAGAGGCTCTTGTGCGGGTAGTCCGGGACCCGCAGAGTTCTGAGAGTCAGGAAAGCTTTGCCAGGGCTATGGAGTTGACCAAGGCATATGCCGGTTCAGGGTCAGCAACCCATTTCAGTGCTGTTGCCAGGCTTTTCTATGATCTGTTTGAGATGTTTGAGACGGGAGCGGATCCTCGGAAGAAATAGACGCACATGCATTCACAGTTGCAGGGTCGAATCAGGGAGGTGGAATTCTCTTTAGGAAAGTATGCAGGCTTTCCAGCTCATCTGCGCATATCTTTAGAATTTTTTTGAGATAGTTGATATTTTTCTCAATATTCGTGAAGTAGAGATTATCATTGATCTGCCATCGCTGATGAAAATGGGCCCGCATTGCCTGTGCTGTGTTTGCGAAGGACTTTTCCAGTCTTTCGGTAATGATGTTGTGATAAAAAGCAGTAGTGTCCTGTATGAGGCCAATGGCTGAGTCATGAGTTTCCAGCCCCCTGTCTTTGAGCTCCTGGAATAAAAAAGGCAAGCGTTCAAGGTAGTATCTGTCGGCCATTTGGGCCAGAATGTCAGCTGATCCCAAAATGTATCCCGCTAGTTTTGACTCAGGTGACGGAAAGGGAACCTCTTTTGGATCAAGGCTAAGGTTTGTACATTCGATAACAGAGGAACATTCCTGGATTAGGAGGTCTGAAAGATTATTTTTAGCAAGATATTGCCTCATAAGAGTTATGGAGCGCTCTTCATGATTTTGAGTATAGATCGTACCAGATATCGCTTTATCTGAAGTTTCCGTGAGCAGACCGGCGTCATGTAGATATGCGCTGTATAAAGCAAGCTCAAGGGTATGGATGGAAATATCCTGGCCAGTGCAGGTCAGACCATGCAGCAGTCTTGACGAGGCCAGGACTACGCTGCAGGTATGTTCGAGGTTATGGTATTGCGTAGTGCTGGTACGGAATCCTGGATAGGTGCCGGTAAAGAGTCTTGCCACATCGTAATGCAGCTGCCGGAGCATGGCAGGGTCGAAGGACGGCTGGATCAGGGCGACAAGGTAAAGAATTTCGTCTAAAGGATCGCTGGTTGCTCCAGATTCAAATATTTTTGTTAATTGTTGATGGTTCAGGCCATGCGCAACCGTCTGGTTAAGCTCTTTGGTAAAGGAGATACATTTCGCCGGACAATAGGCTGCTGTTTCTTCAATCAGGGGTGTGATTTCCGCATTGGGAGTTATGACGACACCCTTTTCTCCAGTTTCATCCATCTTGAAGACATCAGGGCAGATCTCTACACATGATCCGCAGCCATTGCATTCGTATGTGTCGAGAGAGATTGAGTTTTTCACGGCACTATCGCATATTGATTAGCTCTTGCGCCGCTATTACAAAACGGCTCCTTATCTGTTATTTGCCTTATGTTATTTTGTACTTTAGCGGCAAGGCGCCACCCAAAGAACCAGCCGAAAAGATTGCTGTTTCTTTGAATCGGCATAAGATCCATAACCGAATGAGCATAAAAAGCATGCTCATTCACTAACGGCTCCTAAATATCCAGTGCTCCTTTATGAAAGGTGAGGTCTGGAGCAACGGGATAGTTACCATCGAAACAGGCCAGGCAGTAATTCTCCTTTCCCAGTCCCGCAGCCTCAACCAGTCCTTCCAGGCTGAGATAATAGAGAGAATCCAGACCCAGATAGTCGGCAATTTCAGTTACAGATCTCTTCGTGGCGACCAGCTCCTTAGAAGAGGGAAAATCAATGCCATAATAACAGGCATTCCGCGTTGGCGGACAACTGACCAGCATGTGGACCTCTTTGGCCCCGGCGTCGCGAAGCGAACGGACCCTGCTTTTACCGGTAGTTCCCCTGATAAT
>JANZPQ010000044.1:0-3521 GCA_038040945.1 Desulfobulbaceae bacterium
GGCGGTTGCCAAAGAGTTGCTCCTTGAGTTAATCTCCACTGTGGCCTGTCTCCGGCAATTTGATCAGGCAGAGGTGCTTTGCAGGCGTCTGGTCGAGATTGATCCTCTGGCCCTCGATAATATTATTAAAGCAAACGAGATGGTGGAAGAGCAGAGAATCGCCGCTGGCGATCAGGGGCAGACCCTGAACTGGGATGAGGTCTGTGATTTTCTCAGCACTGAAGAATTTAATGCCTTTTATTCTGCCATGGAGCATGTGCGCTACGCCCCGGATGAGAATATTGTGCTTCAAGGTGATCTGCGTCAACAGCTTTTCTTTATCAATAAGGGGCGGGTCAAAATTTTTTGTCGGGATCCTCACGGCAATGATATCCTCATGAGAACTGCCGGGCCAGGGGATGTCTTTGGGCTCGATTCTTTTTTTAAGGAATCGGTCTGGACTGTGAATGCGGCAAGTGTCGGTACGGTTGATGCCTTTGTCCTACCGCGGGAAGCCCTCCTGAAATGTCAGGATGACTTCCCTGCTCTCGAGTCAAAACTGCAGGTATTCTGTCAGCAGCTTGTCGAGCAGGAGGCAGTGGAGATCATGGCCATCGATCGTCGAGGGACGGAACGATTGAGCTTTTCCGACAGGCTGGCCATAGCTGTCCTGGATGACCAGGGTAAGGAGACAGGTACTGTCTTGCAGGGCGAAAAGGGTGATGTCTCCATTGGCGGCATTTCTACCACTGTTCGTCTCTCTCATAAAAGAACGGTCCGTCTGCTTTTGGGGCGAAAGGTGCTGGTCCGTCTGCTCGGAGGGGTGCCGGTCAGTCAGCTGATATCCGGAAAGTCGGGCTTTGTGGTGGCGATATACGCCCAGCCCCAGTCCGGAGGGGAGTCGGCTCCGTATGTGTACTATAAGGTACATATCCAATTCGATCATCCCCTGCAGGAAGCCGATATGGAGGCAGTCGCCGCCGCTTGCAATTGAAGATCGCAGATTGACAGTCATGCCATTCTGATCTCTTATCCTTCCACCACAGGAGCTGTCTTGGCATGGAACAAAGTGAGGCGCTATCCTTTTTTTATCTCAGTCATCTGCAGAACATCCATGAGGAAAAAACGTATCTGAGTGCGGACTGCCCTTTCTGTAAAAAGAAGGGCTGGGACTCTACCGGCCGGCTTGTGGTCTATCTGAAGACGGCAGGTTTCTTTTATGGCTACTTTCACTGTCTGAACCGTTGTGTGGCTGGAGGCTTTCCGCTCTGGTTTGCCAGGTTGATGGGGCTCAGCCCTGCTGAGGTACCGGGATACGATCCTGACCGTGAATATTTCCAGCGGAAGGGAGAGTATCCGCTCGTCAATATCAATAATGAAATCCGGTTGTATCAGGACAGGCTCAGCGAAGAGATTCTGCTCCGTTTTCAGGAGGCTGGAATTGATCGAGCTGCCCTGGCCGAGCTGAAGATAGGTTATAATGGCCGCTATCTTGTTTATCCCTACATTCAGGAAGATGGCAACTGTTATGCCGCTCGTTGTGTCTTCCCGGAGCGGAAGGAAGATTCCTTCTGGCATGGCGATAAACATTTTTTTGCTGATCAGCACCACATCTTTAATCTGCAAGACATTCAACGGTGTGAGGATGGGGCACTCTTTGTCTGTCAGGGAGAGGAAAACCTTCTTGCCCTCAAACAACTGGGTTTTCCCGGTGTCGCGGTGCCTGATTGTCACAGTCTGGAGATGCTCGACCCTGATCGTTTAGCCTTTGTCCATACTGTTTTTATTGTCATGGAAAATAGCGCTGAGGCAGAGGCTGCAGCGCGCAGTGCTGCCGGCAGGATTGGCTATAAGGTCCGTCTGCTGAGGTGGCCAACTGATCTTGCCAGAAATTACAACCTCTGGCAATTGGCCTGTGACAAGGGAAAAGATTTCAAGGCAGCTGTCCTTTCCATGATGCAGGCGTCCAGTGCCTTCTCGCCGTTTGCAAGTCCCGGCCGGGAATATGGTTCTTTTCTGGCGCAACTGGCCCAGGAATCGGGTCCTGCCTATGGAGATCTCCGCTCCGGTTTTCCACAGTTTGATCAGGCCCTGGAGGGAGTTCACGGCATAAATGTCATTGGCGGCCCCCCCAAGTCCGGGAAATCCTGCTTTGCCATTCAGATTGCAACCGAGATGGCACGGCGAAAGGTGCCGGTCCTCTACTATGATTTTGAAAATGGCAGGCAAAAGATCTATCAACGGACCCTGAGTCGTTTGAGTCGTCTGTCCACCCGTGCCATTAAGGAGGGTGTTACAGCAGGTGCGACTGACCAGGGTTTTGAGCGTGCCTGTCAGGAACTGCAGAAGATGCTTGTCTCGTTCCGGGTGGTGAGTGATCGAAAGCTGAACCCGGAGATCATGCGTCGTCATATCGATTTTATCCGTCATGAAACCCGGAGCGACTACACCGTGGTGGTGATTGACAGCCTGCACAAGCTACCTTTTAAGGATTTTACAGAACAGCGGACCGGGATTGACGCCTGGTTGCGACAACTGGAGGCCATACGGGATGAGTTGCAGGTCTCCTTTTTGATCCTCTCGGAATTGTCGCGGGGGAGCGGTGATGGCTATACGGACAGGCCTCATATGGGCATGTTTAAAGGTTCCGGAGATATAGAGTACAGCGCCGATAATGCCCTGGTGCTTTCTCCTGACTGGGATCCTCTGGATTCAACGCTGAGCCGGCAACGGCAGAATAAACTGTGGCTGGTGGCCAGTCGTGAACATGCTCCCGGCCTTGTTGGCAGCTATGGTTTGGATTATCCCTACTGGGGGTTTATTGAGTTGGACGAGCAGGTATGAACGTGGGTGATGGCGCTCCTTGCAAAAGGCTTTGTCGAGTCCTCTGTAATTTTGTCCAGAGAGGGCCTCAAGGGCATTGTATTTCTACGTGTGAAGAGATATGTTTAAAAAATGTGTTTTGTCATCTCAACACCTTTCTGTGTTGAGTCTTTCCATGAAATAAAGAAAGAATAAAGGAATCAAAAATGCGACGATTGACTACTGGTATCATGGCTGGTTTGCTTCTGTTAGGCGCTCATAATGTGCAGGCCTTTGATGAAAAAGGAGGAAATGCCCTGTGGGGTAAATATGCCATTCAGACCTGCCGTTCCTGTCATAAGGCCAAGGGCTTGAGCAGTCTGCTGCCGGGAGAAAAGAGCGCAGCGCAGTGGGACTCTTTTTTTGTTGATCGGTATAAAAAATTACGGGACATGAATCATAATTTCTCTGTAATGGGGATCAATGAACGCCAGTTGGAAAACATCCATCGTTATCTGGTCGAAGAGTCGGGAGACAATGAGGCGCTTGGTGCTGCTGTTCCAACTGCTACTCGCACAACTATCGAGCCCAGGACCAAAAAAGTGTCCTCACCAGGAGAGAACGACAAGGGTGTAGGGGCAAAAGAGTTTGATCTTGCGGCAGGTGACAGCATTAAGGGGCGCTATGTCTTCCGCCGCTGCCTGACCTGTCATAAAAAAACTAATGCGACGATTATCAGC
>JANZPQ010000045.1:0-3206 GCA_038040945.1 Desulfobulbaceae bacterium
AACCCGTCCCACTCCCAGCATGATCGCAGCGATGATCCCGGGCAGGGCGGCTGGAATAATCACCTGAAAGATGGTCTGCAGATCACTGGCGCCCAAGGCTCGGGAGGCATCCTTATAGGCGCGCGGCACACTCATGATCGCATCCTCGGACAGGGTGATCACGGTGGGAATGGCCATGAGGGTCAACAGCAGGGCGCCGGTCAGGGCACTCAGCCCGGTGCCGAGCCCAAAGAGATTTTTGATCACCGGCGCCAGGACCACCAGGCCGAAAAAGCCAAGGACCACCGAAGGAATGCTGGCCAGCAATTCAATAAAGGGTTTGAGGATCTCCCGTTCAACGGGGCTGGCAATCTCGGCAATATAGATGGCGCCCAGCACCGACAGGGGGATGGTGAAGAGCATGGAGAGCCCGGTCACCAAGGCCGAGCCGGTGAACAGGGGAAGGATGCCGTACCGTTCCTGGACAAAGGAGACGGGAATCCACTGACGATCAAACAAGGCTGTCAGCCCCGGTTTCAGGGAAAAAGGGGCGGCCTCCTTCACTAGAAAGATAAAGATGAGCGCCACAAGAAAAATACTGGTTGAGGCCGCACTCAGCATCAAGAGGCGCATGGCCTTGTCTTTCCACATGATCGTTATTGCGCTGAGATGTAACCGGTTTCCGTCACAATCTTCTGACCGGCATCACTGAGACAGAAATCGACAAAGGCCTTCACCTCAGGCGAGCCAGTTCCATTGGTATACAGATAGAGAGGCCGGGCCACCGGGTAGTCGCCACTGCGCACCGTTTCATCACTGGGCAGCACGGCCGGAGCAGCCTCTGCTGATTTGACCCCCACCATTTTCACCGTTTCCTTGGCCTCGAGGGCGAAGGCAAGCCCGACATAGGTAATGGCCCCCTTATCCGAGGCTACAGACTGCACCAGGGCCGAGGTTCCTGCCAGCAGCCTGGCCCTGGGGGTATAATCCGCCTTGTTGAGTACATGCTCCTGAAAAAAGACGAAGGTACCTGAGCTTGATTCACGGGAAAGCACGATAATGGGCAGGTCCGAGCCACCCATATCCTGCCAGTTCGTATATTCACCGATAAAAATCTTGCGCAGCTGCTCCATGGAGAGCTCCGCGAGCGGGTTGGCAGGATTGACGATAATCGCCAGACCGTCACGGGCCACAGCATGTTCTACAAGGTCTATTTTTTTCTGGGCGGCCAGCTCTTTTTCCTTGCCTTGCAGCTCACGGGAAGAAGCGCAGATATCCGTCGTTCCATTGAGCAGGGCAGCAATGCCCGTACCTGAGCCGCCACCTGTCACCGAGATCTGGCTCTCAGGGTGCTGGCCCATGTACAGCTCCGCCCAGGAACTGGTCAGATGCACCATGGTATCAGAGCCTTTAATGCTTATTGACTTCTGGGAACCGGACTGTGACTGCGTTGCACCTTTCTCTCCGGAATCACAGGACACCTGCAGAAGTAGAAGTAGAAGAAGAACAGCAAGCCAGGGAACTATTTTCTTACATATCATAATCATTTCTCCGTTCGTGATGTGTTCACTTGATAATGCTGAGCTCTTTCACACTCTGCAAGCAGCTGCTAAAATTTCAGCGTTTTCCAACACCATCTTGATGAAAAATACTATATTACGTTTACTATACTCAACACCTGACAGCCATGTCAATGTCAACCCTTTTTCCAGTCTCGTTTCTTTCCTGAAAGCCTTATATGTCAAGCAGGTGGCAACATTCCTTTGCGACAACAGCCTCAACAGTCTAAAGCCAGCCCCGCCTCCTGAAGAATCTGACCATCACCAGGGCCACCAGCACCAGCACAACCCAGAAGACAAAGTAACTGTACTTATATTGCAGCTCAGGCAGATATGTAAAATTTGTCCCGTAGACCCCGGCAATGAAGGTCAAAGGAATGAAGATTGCCGAAAAAATGGTCAAGACCTTCATGATCTCATTTAACTTGTTGCTCACCCCGGTATTGTAGATATTCAGGTAATCAAAAAGCATCTCGCGATAGGTGTCAACAATCTCAACCGACTGCAAGGCCAAGCCTTGCATATCCTTGAGAAAAGGATCCGTCTTATCGCTTATCAGCTCCGAATCCAGAAAGTTCAACTGCTGAGTCAGTTCCTTGAACGGCCTGACAGCCTTGCGGATATAGCTCATCTCTCTCTTATAGCGAATGATCTTTTCCAGTACCGCCTGACTGGGACCGAACAGGACCTCTTCCTCAAGTTCCTCCACCTTCTCTCCCAAACTCTCTATGACAAAGATATAATTATCAACAACGGTGTCGAGCAGGGCATAGGCAAGATAATCAATCCCTGCCCCCCTGATCCGTCCTTTCTGCCTGCGGATTCTCTCCCGCACCGGCTCAAAGGTATCACCCGGCTGCTCCTGGAAGGTAAGAAGAAAATTCGGACCCAGCACCATGCTCAACTGTTCGCCCACAACCTGCTCCTCATCCTGGTCAAAATGCAACATCTTGACCACCAGAAAGATACAGTCATCATACTCCTCCACCTTGGGCCGTTGCCCGGTATGGACAATATCCTCCAGGATCAGGGGATGAAGCTCAAAGCTCCTGCCGATCTCCATGATCAGGTCCGTGTCATGCACTCCGTCAACATTAATCCAGGTGGCAGTATCTGTTTTCTTGAAACGCGCACCATCCGCCAGATCTTGCAGTTCCAGTTCCCGCAGATTGCCATGATCATAATCCATAACCGTGACCCTGGCCCGATCCATCTTCTGGCTCCCGACAAAAACAACAGAACCTGGCGAGCTATGCAGACTTGCCTCATTTTTTTTTAGAAACCGCGCCATACGTCTCTCTCCTTAGGGGATATCGATAAATATACTTTGTGTTTCTGCTCACTTGCTGACGACAGGCAAAGATGGCCTTGCAGGCTTGATGACGACGCTCTCTCCATGCTCAAATACTATCGCCAAATGGAGGAAAGAACAACCAGAGCTTGTCACAGAATTATTGCAATCGTAACAGAGATGTGGCACAAGTGCTATTCTCTAGAGACCGCGCCGCTTACGAAGTGGTTCCACCGAAGAAGACAAGGAGCATTTACATGATAGTAGCGAATATAATAATCACCGTGCTGGGCGGGCTGGCCCTGTTTTTGTTCGGCATGAAAACCATGAGCGACGGTCTGCAGAAAGTGGCAGGGCCAACCATGCGCACCATCCTC
>JANZPQ010000046.1:0-6415 GCA_038040945.1 Desulfobulbaceae bacterium
TCCTTTTCAATAAGCAGGGTCCTGGCCCCCAACTGGGAGGCTCCGGAAGCAACGGTCAGGCCTGCTGCCCCGCCGCCAATCACACCCAGATCGTAATCATACGTTGCCATGGGTTCTCATCCTTGTAAAATTGAGGTATGCAAACAGAAGAGTGAAGGAACAGCAAAACCAGCCCTTGATGAGTCACTCTTTCCTTTTAATCCGACCCACGATCTTCTTCACCGTGATCGGAAACAGCCCCAGCAGGACAAAGGAAAAGATCAGGCTCGGCGACAGGATGCCGGCCACTGTCTCCAGTTTGCCCAGCTCCTTACCGGCATTCACATAGACCATCGTTGCCGGCAGCATGCCAAGCTGTGAGACCCAGTAAAAGGTGAAGAGCTTGATTCTGGTCATCCCCATGGCCAGATTGATGACAAAGAAAGGAAAAACCGGAATCAGGCGCAGGGTAAAGAGATAAAAACCGCCCTCCCGCTCCATACCCTCATTGATCCGCTTCAGTTTTTCGCCAAAGCGTGCCTGAACCCAGTCCCGAAGCAGAAACCTGGAGACCATACAGGCCAGGGTTGCCCCTATGGTCGAGGCGAAAGAGATGACGATGGTGCCGGTGACCAGACCAAAAAGGGCGCCGCCTGCCAGGGTCAGGATCACCGCCCCGGGGAAAGACAAGGCAGTGGCGATGATATAGATCAGCATATAGACACCAATGACCAGACCCGTCCTCTCGGCATAGAGCAGGGCAAACTGTTCCCGCGACTCCTTGAGATAGGAAAGGGTCAGATAGTGATCCAGATGCAGAAACTTAAACAACAGAATCAGCAGGACGATGGCAAGGACAATGAGAATCTTGTTGATCGTGGCTTGTTTCATGGGACCTGAAAAAATTGATATAAATGGAATTTTAGGACTTACCTGTTGCTAACCGCTCTTCATGGCTGACATGTCCCAGCACTGCCTTGACCCAAGGCTTTGGGATCCTGGCAAGCAGTATATCATCTTCGTTTTGGAAAGATAGAGGAATAAGGGGATAAGGGGGAGTGGCTTTCTGGAAAGAAAGCCACTTGCTCGGAAGGTGCTGCAGGGTCAGACAGGTCTGCCGCTCATTATAAATTTTTTAACAAGGCGCTTGACCTGCTGCAGGGTGGCTGTTGTAGAGGCCGCCTGGCTATAGGGTGTTCGCAAAAGTTCCGCTTCATCAAGCCGTTGTTTGATAATAATGGCATAACGGTCCGCTAACTCATGGTGCCGTTTTAATACATCCTGAATACAGTCCAAATCAACCCTTATCAAGGTGACATCGGTCTGGGCAGTATAGTTGAAGAGAGCTGGATGGTCGGTAAACATGGAGAGCAGGCCGAAATATTGGCCCGCCGCAAATTCACCTGTTTTTATCAGCTCCCCATTCGGCAATTCTATCTGGGAGTCAACGATACCACTGGCCACAATATCGAGAGCGTCACGACTATCTCCCTCCGGCAAAATAGTACTGCCCACATCATAGTGAACCTGCTGACTGGCCATGGCTATCTGTTCTATCTCCTCTTCTTCCAGGCTGTAAAAAAGCTCCAGACTCCTGAGGGCAAGCTGAATCGTTGGCGGCTCAGCTATGGGTATCTTCGCTTTTCGACTGCGCCATTCATGAATCTCAGCAGCGGGTGTCACCCCGGCCCGTTGGAGAACATAATGAATTTCCCGGTAGAGCTCCTCTCGTCCCCGGAACATGGCAGGATAATTGGCAAACGACACCCACAGCATATAGGTATAGGGCAAGGTTGAGGCATTTGTCAGTCGGATAATCGGCGCCGGATTCTTCAGGACATTTTTACAGTTAAAGGCCGCCTCAAGCAAAAGCTCTTTGGCAAAACGGGGATCAACCTCAGCGGCAATCTTTACATAATACCAGGGCCGATATTGATGACGATCCCCATGCAGGTTTTTAAAGCCCTGCCCCGCCAGTTTGCCGTTGGGGATAACCTGAGTCGTGTTGTCCCAGCAGCGCAACCAGGTGGCGCGCCAGTTCAGATCAACAACCTGCCCCTCTGTGCCGTTCTCCAACTGCAGCCAGTCGCCTATCCGAAAGGAGCCCTCAAGGCCCAGGGCCAGCCCGGAAAAAAAATCTCCCAGCGTTTGCTGCAGAGCAAAACCGATGAGAGCCGTTAACAGGCCGGTAGATATCCATATCCCGGTCAAGGAATAGCCCTGAACCCAGAGAAACGACCCGACACCAATAATCAATGCGGTGCCGTAGATCACACTGCGCAACAAACCAGGAATAGATTGCGGGTGGGAACTCCGCTCACCGATATAACGTCGTGAGACAAAGGCATTTCCCCCCTTGGCCACAAACCAGCTTATGGTCAGACAGAGGGCAAGATAAAAGATGCCGGTCAACGATTTATCATGGCCCGCCCAGAAATCAGGGCCAAGGGCTCTCTTGAGAATCGTAAAGAAAAGAACGACAGCCAGAGGGGCAAAGATCAGGTCAATAAGGGCGAGAAAGAGCGGAAGGCGCTCCTGCAGGCGGCGCCATATCTTTAAATGGCTGCAAGGAAGCCAGGCAAAGACAACGACAAGGAACAGGATTGCTACCCCCTGGTTGCTGTTATACAAATTTTCCGCGACATGCAGCATATTCATCCTATTGTCCCCCTTCCTCCACCAAGTTTTGATGCAGGGTACAGAGGGCCTTCTCGAAATCATCCTCCTCGACAACGAACTGAATATCGACCTGGCGCATGCATTTATGGAGGCCGAGAATTTCCACACCGGCATTAGAGAGGGCATGGACCGCTGTCGGCAGCACCCAGGTATTGGCCATATTGGAACCAAGGGCAGAGACAAGGGCCACTTTTTTTACCAGGATATCCGCAGCGGGAAACGATTTTTTTATCGAATCCGTCAGCTTTTTTATGCGGGCCAGGGGAGCAGCCACATAGTGGGTAAGGGTATTGGCATTGGTATCATTGGCCAGATAGCGTATTTTCTGGTCGGTGAAATGGGTTAACAGCTCCGCATCATGGTCCCAGCGCCCCACCATATCCTGATCCCACACCTCAATACCGGTGACCCCTTTGCGGCCGGCGATGATTTCCACCTTGGCCTCCGGGCTTTTATAGGCATTGGTAATCAGGGTGCCGGGGTGATCCGGCTCAAAAACATTCTTGATCCGCAGTGGGATATCCGTGCGGCGCATACCTCGGGCGGCGCCGGGATGGATGGCCTCCATACCTAAATCAGAAAGCTGGTCGGCCACATCATAATTGGTATTGCCGATCACCTCGACCTTGTCTTCCCCTATTATTTTGGGATCACCGCTGCTGAGATGATACTCCTTATGAATAATTCCCTCTCGGGCCTCGGTGAGCACCGCGATCTTGCTGAAGGTTATTTCAGTATAGCCCCGGTCATAGGTATTCATGATCCCTTCCTTGCATTGCGTGTAGCCGGTGACAATGGGCAGGACGCGGCTCAGATCGAAGTCGCTGAGATATTTTTTGATCTTGTCATCAAGGGAGAGCTGCTCCGTCTCCATCCAGCCGGAAAGGTCGACAAACTGGGCATTGACCCCTTGCTGCTTGAGGATGAGAGAGGAGTTATGGGCACTATGGGCCTCGCCGATGGCCGAAAGCATTTCGCGCTCGGTGAGCAGGTGTTCGTCGAGCTGAAAGTGGCCATAGGAGCAGAGACGGGTCAAATCAAGCAGACAACTGCGCACCCCTTCAATACGTTCTTTGACAAAGCGGTCGGCCTGCCTGATGTCCAGCCCAAGATGCTCAAACTCTTTATTCAAGGCGCACATCTTCTGCCCCGCCCCGCTAATGGCATCACCCCAGGCCCACGAATCATCATGACTGGAAAAGAGGGAATAAACCCCTGACTTGCTGCTCTTCTTATGCTCCAGCAGTTCATTGGTGATGCCGGCAGAGGCGGAAACCACGATAATCCGGTTATACAGCGCCTCCTCGCGGCGATCGCCGATCAGGATATTATCAAGAACATCGCTAAACCGGCTCATGGAGGTGCCGCCTATTTTTTCAACGGTATGGGTGCCCATCAATCCTCCACCAGTTCATAGGAGCCGTCGCTATCGTGGGTTTCGCGGCCGGTAACGGGCGGGTTGAAGGCGCAGATCAGGCGCATATCTACGCTGCCGCCCCGCAGGATATGGCGGTCATGGTTATTTAAGGCATAGAGCACGCCGTCTTCGATGACATGGATCTCACCGCTGGCAAGATCTTCGATGCTACCGTTGCCGGCCACGCAATAAACGGCCTCCAGGTGCTGCTTGTACCAGAGATGCAGGGTGGCTCCGGCCGGAATAATGGTTTCGTGAAAGGAGAATCCCATGCCGTCTTTTTTGAGCAGGAGGCGGCGGCTTGTCCAGCCTTCACCCTTGACCTCGCGATCCGTATTTATTATGTTCCTGATCTTGCTGATGATCATTACATCTCACCTGTCCTGTTTTCATGCTTCTCCTGCAAGATATCTCCAATGGCCTTTTCAACAATGGCAATCCCGCGCAGCAGGGTTTCTTCATCAATGGTCAGGGCCGGCAGGAACTTCACCACCTGACCATCTGCTCCGGCCAATTCAATGACCAGGCCATTTTCAAAACATCTTTCGGCAATCTGGCCAGCCAGACCGCGCTCCAGGATCTCCAGGCCATAAATCATACCCCGGCCTCGCACCTCGGCATTGAGCTCCGGATATTTGTCGGCAATGGCCAGCAGCTCTTTTTCTATGACGGCTCCCTTATACTTCACCGCCTCGGAAAGATCATTATTGTCCCAATAATGCATGGCCTGATAGGAGGCAACAAAGGCCAGGTTATTGCCGCGGAAGGTACCTGTATGCTCACCGGGTTTCCATTGGTCCAGATCGGGGCGCATGAGAATAAAGGCCAGGGGCAGACCGCCGCCGATGGCCTTGGACAGGCAAATGATATCGGGCTTGATCCCCGCCTCTTCAAAGCTGAAGAAATCGCCGCTGCGACCATTGCCGACCTGGATATCATCAACAATAAGGAGGATATCAAATTCGTGACAGATTTCCGAAAGTTCCTTTAACCAGGCAGCACTGGCGATGTGGATGCCACCCTCGGCCTGGATCGTCTCGAGGATGACGGCGGCAGGCAGATCCAGGCCGCTGGAATTGTCAACGAGAAGTTTGCGAAAGAGGTCAAGGGTGTTGTAGTCAGGACCCATATAGCCGTCAAAGGGCAAAAAGGAGACATTGGAGCGGCTGATATAGGCCTCGTCCCGGTAGAAGTTATTACCGGTAACGGCCAGGGCACCCATGGTCAGTCCGTGATAGCCGTTGGTAAAACAGACCACATTAGAACGGCCCTTGACCATGCGGGCCAGTTTCAAGGCAGTCTCCACGGCATTGGTGCCGGTGGGGCCGGTGAACTGGATTTTGTATTCCAGGTTGCGGGGCACCAGGATGGTATCATTGAACTTCTGCAGAAAGTTTTTTTTGGCCGTGGTGGCCATGTCCAGGCCGTGAACCACTCCGTTCGACTGGAGATACTCAATCATGGCCTTGGTGAGCCGCTCATTATTATGACCGTAATTGAGTGTGCCGGCGCCGGCAAAAAAATCGATATAGTCCGTGCCGGATTCATCGGTCATAATTGACCCTTTCGCTGAGCTGAAAATGACCGGAAAAGAGCGGATATAGCCCCGCACCTGAGATTCCATATTCTCGAATATACGCATGTTTTACTCCATATGAAAGATTGAATAAATGTTAGCTATGATATGAAAAAGGTCCAATTCGCATGAGATGCTCACCTTTTTCGCCGGCACCAAGATCCTCTTCGTTAAAAAATGGTGCCTCGGAAAATGTATAGTCAGTGTCGAAATGGCGGGCCACTGCGCGAAAAAGATTGATTGAAGGCTGGTTGTCCGGGGCAATGGTGGCCTCCAGAAAATCAGGCCGTTTTTGCTGGAGAAGGGAGATGAGCAGCCTTTTACCAAGCCCCTTCCCCTGGCTCAGTCTTGCTACCCCTACCTGCCAGACAAACAGGGTATCGGCTTGCTCAGGCGGGCAATAGCCGATGACATAGCCACAGAGAGACGCTGCACCTTCAGCAACCATACATGTTGTCTGAAAGTGACGGGCCATCAGGGCGTAATAATAGGTGGAATTGACTGAAAGAACCTGAGAGCCCTGGGCCAGAAGGCGCATAGCCGTGGCATCGTGACTGGTCGGCGGCCGAAAAAGTATCTGATCATCCATATTGTCTAGCTCCTGTCTGTGGCCTGTTTGACACCACTTCTGGCCACAGGCTGTTATCATTATGCGCAAATTTTAATACGCAGCTGTGCTTTTTTCTCCAAATGCAAAAGCCAGCTGGTCGAGGATCTGCTCGCGAGGATATTTGGAGTTTAATACAGGGTCATCCTGGCGAAGA
>JANZPQ010000047.1:0-3347 GCA_038040945.1 Desulfobulbaceae bacterium
GAACCTTTGTATGTAGAATGCAGTGAGTTACTGGCGATCTTCACTTCTATTGGGCAAAAAAAATAAGAATAGATAGAATTCCTCAACTTTAGATCACTTTAGTCACTTTAGGTCACTTATAACTATTTTCATGTAAATCAAATCTATAAAAAAGGTTAAGTCTATCATGGATATACGATTGGGCCTGGTCATCGACCAAGAGCGCTGTATTGGCTGTGAGGCCTGCACGGTGGCCTGTAAAAACGAGAATCGAGGTTCTGTCGGGTTTATACGGGTTAGGACGCAGGATGCTGTGCGAAAAGATATGCCCACAGGGACGTTTCCTGTGCTCAGGATGACGTTCATGCCGTTGGTCTGCAATCATTGTGACAGGCCTCCTTGTGCGGATGCCTGTCCTGTGGATGCCATTGAAAAGCGCCAGGACGGCGTCGTGATTCTGGATCGCGAAGCATGCGACGGCTGCCGGGCCTGTGTGGATGCGTGCCCCTATGCAGCGATCTCTTTTGATGAGGAAAAAGAGATCGCTGAAAAATGCAATCTATGTGTTCATAGGATCGATGAAGGCTTGGAGCCCTTCTGTGTTGTCTGCTGCGAAGGGCAGGCCATTTATTTCGGCGACCTGAACGATCCTGAGACAAAGGCAGGCCGCCTTAAAGGTTCAGAAACGACTTTTCAGCTCATGCCCGAACAGGGCACGGGGCCGTCTGTTTTTTACTGTCCGCAGTTGGCGCCGAGAGGTGTATAACCCCCCCAGATTTCACAGCAATGGGGTAAAATTTGATAAATTTTTTATAAACCTACATAATTGAACGAACCGGTATGAAAGGAGAATCGATGATCAATTTTGCACTGTCCAAAGAACAACAGATGGTCAGAAAAGAGGTGGCAAAACTTGTCAAGGGAGTGGTGGTGGATGCGGCTCACGACATGGACGAGGATCGCCATATACCGCCGGAAGCAATTCAGAAGGCCTGGGAACTGGGCTTTTCGATTTCGATGATTCCCGAATCCTACGGGGGGTTCGGCCTGAAGGATTCTCCTGTGGAGACGGCGCTGATCTTAGAAGAACTGGCTTGCGGGGATATGGCTTTTGCCCTGGCGGTCATGCAGCCGTCGCTTTTCATCCACCCGGTTGCTGAATTTGGCACTGAAGACCAGAAGGAAAAATATCTGCCCCTTTATTGCGGCGAAGCTTATAAACCATGCACCCTGGCGATCCAGGAACCCCATGTGGGTTTTGACCCAATAGAATTGAAAACCACAGCTGAACGCCGGGGAGATGCCTATGTCCTGAACGGGAAAAAATGTTTTGTGCCGGGCGCAGCAGAGGCAGGACACATGCTGGTGGCTGCTTCTCTTGATGGTGAAAACAACCTCTTTATCCTTCCCGGAGATACAGCGGGTATGACCGTGGGAGCAAAGGAAAAAAATCTGGGCCTGTATGCTCTCGATACCTTTGAGGTGCTATTTGAGAACTGTGAAATTCCCCTGGAAAACAGGCTCGGCAAGGAAGATGGTTGCGCTTATGATTCATTGATTCAAAAAAGCCGCGTGGCCATGGCCGCCATCGGGACCGGGGTTTCGCGTGCTTCATTAGAGTTCGCCAAAGATTATGCCAAGCAGCGCGTTCAGTTCGGTGAACCCATCGTCCACAAGCAGTCTGTTGCTTTCATGCTGGCAGAGATGGCCTACGAAGTGGATGCAATGCGGTTGATGACCTGGCAAGCGGCATCGCGGCTGGAGGCCGGCAAGGATGCAGCGCGCGAGTCCTACCTGGCCAAGCTTTACGCCGGTGAAATGGCCATGAAAGTAACTGATCACGGTGTCCAGGTCATGGGAGGGCACGGGTATATCCGTGACTACCCTGTGGAGCGCTACTACCGCAACGGTCGCGGCATCAGCATATTGGAAGGGATGGCCACATTATAACCCTGCATGAAATTTGATAAGAATTTTACGAATCTGTAATTAAGCAATCATATGGGAGAAATATAATGATAAACCTGGAACTGACCGATGAGATCAAGAAACTTAAAAGTGATCTGAACAACCTCGCCTTATCGCTTCTGAGGCCGATTGCCAGAAAATATGACGAGGCCGAGCATGCCTACCCCGAAGAAATGGATGTGCTCAGGGCGCCGCCAAAACAACGGAAGCCCAAGGCCGAAGCGGATAAAAATAAGAAGAAAAAAAGTGGAAAGAAAGAGGGCCTTGGCCAAAACTTACAAACGGTAATTTCGATCGAAGAGCTGTGTTGGGGGGATACGGGTCTGCTCCTGAGCTGGCCGGGCCTGGGCTTGGGCAATGCTGCCATCGATGCCGTGGCCACCGAGGAGCAGCTGGAGCGCTTCGGCAATAAATGGGCGGCCATGGCTATTACTGAGCCCGAGTCAGGCTCGGACTCGGCATCCATTTCTACTACGGCGGAACTCGATGGGGAGGAGTGGGTCCTCAATGGTGAAAAGATATTTGTCACCGCCGCGGAGAGGAGTGAGGCCGTGGTGGTCTGGGCCACCATCGACAAGGCGGCCGGTCGGGGGGGCATCAAGTCTTTTGTGGTGGAAAAGGGGGCCCCGGGATTCAAGCTGGACCATCTTGAAAAGAAACTGGGTATCCGGGCTTCCGACACCGGGGCTTTTGTGCTGAACAACTGCAGGATTCCCAAAGACAACATACTGGGCAGCAGCGAAGTCAAGAAGGAGAAGACTACGGCCGGATTCAAGGGCGTGATGAAGACCTTTGACAACACACGACCCCATGTGGCGGCCCAGGGTCTCGGCATTGCCCGTGCCGCCCTCGAGTTGACCAAGGACAAGCTTGAGGAGGCCGGAGCTGAGTTGGATTACCGCAAAAGTCCCAGCAATATTAAAAGCAACGAGAAGGACTACTATCTCATGGAGGCCAACCTGGAGGCTGCCAGGCTGCTGACATGGCGGGCGGCCTGGATGGCGGACAACAAGGAACGCAACAGCATGGAGGCCTCCATGGCCAAGGCCAAGGCCGGACGCGCGGCAACCCTGATCACCCAGAAGTGCTGTGAGCTGCTGGGACCGGTCGGCTTTTCCTGCCGCGACCTGGCCGAGAAATGGATGCGGGATGCCAAGATCGTCGATATTTATGAAGGTACCGGCCAGATTCAGCATTTGATCGTTGCCCGTCAGTTTCTAGGGCTGAGCAGCAAAGAGCTGAGATAGGGGATGCATGCGCGCCTTAATACCTGAGATTGCAAGAAATGCAGGTTTATAAAAACTTCATCAAATTTCATGAAAGATTTAGATAAAATCAGAATTGCCATTAAGTACTGCGGTGGCTGCAACCCGGAGTTTGACCGTGTGAAGGCAATGACC
>JANZPQ010000048.1:0-2547 GCA_038040945.1 Desulfobulbaceae bacterium
CTTGAAGAATAATTTGGTGTCTCCGCAGCTGCTCCTGCCGCTGTTGCGGTAGCTGGTGCTGCTCCTGCCGCTGCTGCAGCTGCTGAGGAAAAAACTGAATTTGATGTTATCCTTACCGGTGCCGGAGATCAGAAGATTAAAGTTATTAAAGAGGTTCGCGCAATCACGGGTCTTGGCTTGAAAGAGGCCAAGGATCTGGTTGAGGGTACTCCTCAACCTCTGAAAGAAGGTGTCGGCAAAGATGAAGCCGCTGACATTAAAGCCAAGATTGAGGCAGTTGGTGGAATCGTTGAAGTAAAATAATTCCTCCTTATATTATGTGTTTTCCTGCTTGCAGGAAAACCTTATTTAATGCAACACGCTACGGGATTTGGCACGTAGCGTGTTGCATTTCATGCTTTAGAAACGATTTTCAAGAGTGGTTTTGTTAGTAGTAGCATTGATTTTATCCTTTTTCAGCGTATTCTCCCAGTGGTTAAAGTTATGATCTTACAAGAGCTTCACTTTTTACACCGGGCTGTCATATATATCTTGAGGAAGCCTTTTTATTATATTCAACTTCCCATCATCATCTTTGTCACCTCTTTTTATCCCCAGGCTACTTCACTGTTTGGCCTATCGGGTCATTTACATCACAACTGTTTTACTACCAGTCTGTGATTTTAAAATAATGCTCTCAAGGCAACCTCGAGGACTACTATGGAACGAGTGAGAAAAAATTTTGCCACGGCGGCATCTGTTATGGAGCCACCGCACCTTATCTCCATGCAGCGTATATCATACGAAAAGTTTCTACAGATGGATGTTGAAGCTGATGCCCGTGAAGATTTCGGCCTGCAAGGGATTTTCAAGAATGTTTTTCCTATTAATGATTTTAATGGGCTCTGTTCCCTGGAATTTGTCCGCTATAACTTCGGCGAACCCAAGTATACGGTTGAAGAATGTCAGCAGCGCGGTATGACCTATGAGATTCCCCTTAAGATTACAGTAAGGTTGATCACCTTTGATATCGATACCGTGACCGGAGTTCAGACCATACGTGACATCAAAGAGCAGGAGGTTTTCTTTGGGAGTCTCCCCTTAATGACCGGTGATGGAGTTTTTGTCGTCAATGGTACGGAGCGGGTCATTGTCTCTCAGTTGCAGCGTTCTCCCGGTCTCTTTTTTACCCATGATAATGGCAAGAGTCACTCCAGTGGGAAACTCTTATATTCCGCCAGGGTAATTCCGATTCGAGGCTCATGGATAGATCTTGAATTTGATATTAAAGACATCCTCTATGTTCGCATTGATCGCCGACGTAAATTTCCTGTGACCACTTTGCTTAAGGCAATTGGTAATTCTTCCGCCGAACTCCTGCATACCTTTTATCCCACTAATATTATTCGCTCCCATGGTAATGACTATGTGAGCTCTTTTACCCCCGAGTCGTTTCAGGGCCAAAAGTTAGAGTTTGATCTGCTTAATCCCGCGGATGGTGAGTTGCTCGCCAAGAAAGGGCAAAAGATAAGTCAGGCTCTTTGTAAAAAAATCAAAGCAGCCTCCATCGACACCTTGAAAATATCCGCTGAGGCCCTGATCGGTCGATTTATGGCCCAGGATGTCGTTCATCCGACGAGTGGAGAGATCGTTGCCCTGTGCAACAGTGAACTGTCCGAGACCCTGTTACAGACCTTTAAAGAGAATGGTATCAGTGAGTTTGAAACACTCTTTATCGATGGTGTACATTATTCTGATTCTTTCAGGAAGACCTTGGCCCTTGACAAGGTCGGCAGTGCAGATGAGGCCTTGCTGGAAATCTACCGCAGGTTGCGTCCTTCCAGTCCGCCTACGAAAGAAGTTGCAGAGACCTTCTTTGAGAACCTCTTTTTTAATGTGGATCTTTATGACCTCTCTGAGGTCGGGAGATATAAAATCAATGCCAGGCTGGGCTTGACAACAGATATTAATCATAAGGCCTTGACCCGTGAGGACATTATAGAGGCAGTTAAATATCTCGTCCGCCTGAAAGACAGTCAGGGAAGTGTTGACGACATTGATCATCTTGGCAACAGACGGGTTCGAACTGTTGGCGAGCTTATTGAAAATCAGTATCGTATGGGACTGGTGCGGATGGAGCGGGCCATCAAGGAGCGAATGACTCTTCAGGAGATTGAGACGCTTATGCCGCATGATCTTGTCAATCCTAAACCTATCTCTGCGGCTATAAAAGAATTTTTTGGCACGAGTCAATTGTCTCAGTTTATGGATCAGACGAACCCTATTTCTGAGGTTACCCATAAGCGTCGTCTCAGTGCTCTTGGGCCTGGTGGTCTTTCAAGGGAGAGAGCCGGGTTTGAGGTTCGTGACGTTCATCCCACCCATTATGGTCGCATCTGTCCGGTTGAGACCCCTGAGGGGCCAAATATTGGTCTGATTGTTTCCCTGGCAACCTATGCCCAGGTTAATCCCTATGGCTTTATCGAGACTCCTTACCGAAAGGTTGCGGATAGAATTGTACTTGATGAGGTTAAATATCTGAGCGCCCTGCAAGAGCAGAATCAGAAA
>JANZPQ010000049.1:0-3989 GCA_038040945.1 Desulfobulbaceae bacterium
CGACCACCAGATGCCGTAGTCCGGCCGCAGGTTCACCGAATCGCCAAACATCTGCCGCTGGGTCTGCAGCCAGTATTCACTCAGGAGCTCACTGCTCAGTTCTCCTTTATCGCGTCTGCCCTCATGCATCAGCTTTTCAAATCGGTTCATCGCCGTCTGGCGGAAGACCGTGGCAAAGATCGACTCCAGCTTCTGGCAGATGAAGGCCCGCTTCTGAGCCGCATCGGTGAGCAGGGCAAGTTGACTCTGAAAGACCAGCATCTCGGCAAAGACCGATGCCGTCTCCGCCAGGACCAGCGGAGTATCGCTGTTAAAATGCCCTCGGCCGGCGGCCAGCACCTGATGGACACCGTGCCCCAGCTCATGGGCCACGGTAGAAACATCATTGAGCGTGCCGGTATAGTTGACCATGACGTAAGGATGCACTTCCGGGACACTGGGATGGGCAAAGGCCCCGCCCCGTTTACCACTGATCACCGGGGCGTGAATCCACTTTTCGGTGAAGAACCGTTCGGCAATAGTGGCCATGTTCTCGGAAAAGGCCCCGAAGGAGCGCAGAACCATCTCCTTGCACTCATCCCAGCCAATTATTTGCGATGGCAAGGCAGGCAGGGGCGCATAGCGGTCATAGTCGGTGAGTTCATCCAGCTGCAGCAGTTCTTTTTTCACCCGGTAATAACGCTGAACAATGTCATAGCGGCTGGTTACCGACTGCACCAGCGTTTCTACGGTGGCTTCGGTCAGCTCGTTATCCAGGTTCATGGAATGGACCCAGCTTTCATGGCGGCGCAGACGGTCATCAATCATCTTGTCAGCGGCCAGGGTGTTGAAAATATGGGTCAGTATATGACTCTGGCCCTGCAGCCCGGTAGTAAGATCAGCTGCCGCCTGCCTTCTCACCTCCCGATCCTGATGATGCAGATCGGTCAGCACCTCTTCCTCGACACGCTTTTTCTCACCAAAACGCAGGCCACTGAGGACCTTGTCAAAAAGGGTGTTCCAGGAACTTCTCCCCACAGGCGAATATTCGAGCAGCAAGGACTCTTCAAGTTCCGAGAGTTGATGCGGCAGGTAACGGCGCAGGGCCTCCAGATAATGACGATACCCCGCAAGCTCTGGTGCCGCAAGCAAGCGGGCCGCGATCTCAGAGGGGATCACGTTCCACTCCAGCTCAAAAAAGACCACGTCCTTTTTACACAAACTGGCCAGCTCTTCCATCCGCTGTTCCAGGGCTCCGGCCCCGCTATTTTCCATCTGGGTGGTAAAATTGAGAAAGGAAAAAGTCGCCAGTCGGGTAATCCGGCAATCAAGGGTCTCCAGGCGAACAACCAGGGCAAGCAACTCCGCACCATCAAGGCTTGCCACCCGGCCTCGATACTGGCTGCGAATGTTCTGGGCCTCGTCAGTACACCATTGGATATCAGCCGTAAGCGCCGGGTCGTCCTCTTTGCTATACAGGTCGCCAAGATTCCACAACACCCCGGATGCCCCGAGGTTGTCTTGTATTGTCTTTTCAGTCATATCAGTATGTTTGAGCAGTAATTCATTTCCATTTCTTCATGATGATGGCAGCGAAGTAAAGACGGGGTGAGAGACTCCCGGTCTCAGCGCAGTCCAGCAATAAAAGGGCCCACTGCTCCGGCCCCTTTCTCGTCAACCAGACGGATAGTCTGCGAGCCGATCACCGCCATATCCGCCTTGCCGATGAGAGCGCTGACATCATCACGGTCCTGAATGCCGAAACCAACGGCCAACGGCAGGCTGGTCGCCTTTCGACAGCGGCCAAGATAGTCATGCACATCCTGACCGATCACCGATTTTGTGCCGGTCACCCCGCGCCTGGCCACACAGTAAATAAAACCTTTGGCATGGGACGACAGGACCCGCATCCGCTCATCGGTGGAGGTGGGGGCAAAGATCAGGATGGGGGCGATCTCGTATTCTGCGGCCAGCTGCAGGAAGCTCTCCCCTTCCTCCGGCGGCAGATCGGGGACGATAAAGCCCTTGATCCCGCACTCTCTGGCCTTCTCAAAAAAAGCCTTCTCTCCGTATTTGAAGATGATGTTGTAATAGGTCATGAACAAAATGGGGATCTCATGGCTGGCAGTCATCTCAGCGGCAAAGGCCAGACAGTCGGCAACCTTGGTTCCGTTTCTGTTGGCCTCCTGTTTGGCCCGGACAATACCCGGGCCATCGGCCATAGGCTCCGAGAAAGGGATCTGCATCTCTATGCAGTCCACCCCGTTTTCCACCATCTGCCGGATCACTTCCCGGTTTACATCAAAGGAGGGGTACCCAAGCACGATATGGGTCATGAGCAGGATTTCCTTCTTTTCCAGTCTGTCGCGTAGTTGTTGTTCAAGTTGCATTTGCTGTTCCTCGCAGTTCTGATCCCTTATGTACTGATCTCGTAAAAAGTCATTCACTGGATGGCTAAATAAAAAGGCTCAAAGACGGAGGATGTGTGCGCGCCCCGAAGGAAGTTCCCTTGGGGTATACAACGAACTATCTGGGACTTTGAGCAACACAATTTTATTTCTCCTGACTGTATTCCAATCCCCGTTTGATGATGAAGTCCTTCCACGAAGGGTCGTTAAAGGCATGGGCGATGGTGAAGATGTCCTTATCACCACGCCCGGACATATTGATGATGATGGCATCATCAGGCGTCAGCTGCGGCGCCTCCTTGAAGGCCTGGACAAAGGCATGGGAGGACTCCAGGGCCGGAATAATCCCTTCCTTTTTCATGGTCAGGTCGAGTGCGGCCATGACCTCGGTATCGGTGGCCGCCTCAAAGCGGACCCGCCCCTTCTCCCACAGATCGGAAAGAATCGGCGAAACCCCCACATAATCAAGGCCCGCGGCCACGGAATGAGTCTCCTTCATCTGCCCGTCCTCATCCTGCAGGAACATGGTCTTGTAACCTTGAGCAACGCCTGGCGAGGCATCCGTGCCACTGAGTCTGGCAGCATGGAGGCCGGTGGCAATGCCATGACCGCCCGCTTCCACTCCCACCAGTTCCACATCGGTTTCGGGGATGAAACGTTTGAAGATGCCCATGGCGTTCGACCCGCCACCCACACAGGCAAAGATTCGGGCCGGCATCTTCCCATGATATTTGATGATCTGCTCGGCTGCCTCCAGTCCGATGATGGACTGGAACCAGGCCACCATCTCGGGAAAGGGATGCGGCCCGCAGACGGTTCCAAAGACATAATGGGTCTCATCCACATTGGTGACCCAGTCGCGGAAGGCCTCGTTAATGGCATCCTTCAGGGTACGGGAGCCGGTGGTCACCGGGACCACGGTGGCCCCCATCTTCTCCATCCAGAAGACATTAGGACGCTGACGCCGTACATCTTCCTCGCCCATATAGATGGTACAGGCAAGCCCGAATTTGGCTGCCATGGTGGCGGTGGCCATCACATGCTGCCCGGCCCCGGTCTCGGCAATCACCCGTTTCTTGCCCATTCGTTTAACGAGCAAGCCCTGACCCATGACGTTATTGGCCTTGTGGGCGCCGGTATGGTTCAGATCTTCACGCTTGATATAAATCTGGGCCCCGCCAAAATGTCTGGATAGATTGTCGGCATGGGTCAGGGGCGTCGGCCGGCAGGAATAGGTGGACATCAGCTCCACATATTCCTGCCAGAAGGCAGGATCGTTCTTGCATTTTGTGAACTCCGCATTGAGTTCCTGAAAGGTCTGGTGCAGGACTTCAGGGATATACGCCCCGCCCCAGTTACCAAAAAAACCTTGCTTATCCTTTGTATCCATTGATGTCACCATGTGTCAGTCTATCAAAAAATATTACAATAAATGGCATGAACCCTATAGCTTTTCCCCCTGCTGTCGATAAGAAAAAGGAAAAGATAGGTGTTTTACAATTTGCCCTGTTGTTCAGACCAACATACCGGATCGAGCAGCGTCCTTTTTTTCCATCTTAACTCAAGGAGTTGCATATGAGCATGCGAAGCACAGTCACAGGA
>JANZPQ010000050.1:0-4569 GCA_038040945.1 Desulfobulbaceae bacterium
GCTTGGTCGAAATGGTTGTGGAAAATCGACCTTGATGAAGATTTTGGCAGGTGCTGTGGAAAAGTTGGATGTGGTTCCTGATTCTGGAACATTGAAAGCTGCCGACAAGGTGCAGATTATCAGGTTTGACCAGAACAGGGAAACAATCGACCCCACAGTTACATTGCGCAGGGCTCTAGCACCAGACGGTGATTCCATTGTTTATAATGGTAGGTCTTTACATGTGGTCACCTGGGCAAAAAAGTTTCTTTTTCATCCTGACCAGCTGGAAACCCCTGTTGGCCAACTTTCGGGAGGGGAACAGGCACGTATTCTTATAGCCGGTCTGATGCGGCAACCTGCAGACATCCTGTTGCTCGATGAGCCGACCAACGATCTTGATATCGCCTCCCTTGATGTCCTTGAGTCAAGCCTTATTGATTTTCCTGGAGCTCTAGTTTTGGTTACCCATGACCGTTTTCTGCTTGATAGAGTTTGTCAGCATATCCTCGGTTTTGGAGGAAAAAGTGGGGTGACCTACTATGCAGACTATGGACAATGGTTGAGTGATCTTCCCGCTCAGGCTATAATTGAAGAAAGTAAAAGTAAGGCAAATGCTAAAAAGGTTAAAGCCGCTGAGCCGAAAAAGAGCAAGGGCCGTTTGTCCTATATGGATCAGAGGGAGTATGATCAGATTGAAGAGAAGATTGGCAATGAAGAGAGTCGGGTAGAAGGTTTGCAGGCACGAATGGAGCTGCCGGAGGTTGTTTCCGCTCCGCAGGAACTGGCCCGGTGTTGGAAGGAACTTGAGGAGGCCCAGGCAGAAGTGGAGCGATTATACAATCGCTGGGACGAGCTTGAAGAGAAAAAGGGTGGGTGAGAGGTAGATGAAAATAGCTGTCCTTTCAGATATTCATGGCAATCTGGAAGCTCTTGAGGCTGTGATCTCCGATCTTAAGATGCAGGGTGCGGACCGGGTCATTTGTCTTGGTGATAACATCGGCTATGGCCCTGACCCTGAAGAAGTGGTCCAGCTTATTCAAAATTTAGGCTATGAGTCCATACTGGGCAACCATGAATTTGCCCTTATGGATCAGCGGGGAAGAAGGTGGTTTAATTTTCAGGCAACAGAAAACAGTATAGAAACAGAAAAACTTCTCTCCACAGAGAGTAGAAAATATTGTTGTACTTTGCCAAGCTTTCTTGAAATTGGAAATGCACATTTTGTCCACGGCTACCCCCCTGTGTCCGTTTTTCGTTATCTGAACCGACAATCCGATGAAAAGATTGTTTCTCTTTTTAAAAAAACGTCTGCGGATATATACTTTCTAGGACACACTCATACCCTGCAACTTGTCACCTGTAGAGATCAGGTAGTCTATCGCAGGTCTTTAGGTCAGGAGAAAAATATACTTCAACCGGGCAGTAAATATATCGTCAATGGAGGCAGTGTCGGGCAGCCCAGGGATGGCGACAATCGTGCTAAATACCTTCTGTGGGACTACAGAAACTGTGAGCTGGAGGTGCGATTTATTGACTATGATCGCGGCTTGACGATGAAAAAGATCAGGGAACGATGTTTTCCTGAAATTTATGCAATGCGGTTACGTTAAGGTCTCGAAAAAGGTGAAAACAATCGGCAGATATGAGGTGGTTGGCCGTCTTGGCCGGGGTGGAATGAGCACAGTCTATAAGGCCAGGGCTCCTGTTACCGGCAGATTGGTAGCCCTGAAGGTTTTGCAGCCAAGGGACGAAATCTTTGTTGATCTTGTAGGGGAGGATCGTCTGAAAGAGATTTTTGTTGAAGAGGCACGGATCATGGGGGCGCTTTCCCATGATCATGTGGCTAAGATTATTGATTGCGACGAGCATGAAGGTCAACCGTTTATCGTGCTTGAATATTTTGCCCACTCTATTGGAGCCTTTATCGGCGAGTCATATCAGGTCGAGTCGCCATCCAGGATAATCAGTGTTGCTAAAACAAGAATCTATTTGATTCAAACATTAAAAGGCATTGAACGACTCCATTTTGCCGGAATAGTGCACCGTGACATAAAGCCTTTCAATCTGATGATAACCAGTGATGACAGGGTTAAAATCATAGACTTTGGTCTGTCCCGGGTGCGGGGCGAGGAAAAGATGGCAATCCCCGGCATGCAGGTTGGCTCCCCCTACTATGCGGCTCCGGAGCAGGAAAAGAATCCGGCACAAGTTGATGGTCGTGCTGATCTGTTCAGCCTCGGGGTTTTGGGATACAGAATGTTGACTGGTCATCTTGTAGATTTTAGCAAAGGGAGGGTTCTGGCACCGAGTAGTGTGAATCCTGAAGTAGGAACCGAATGGGATGAGTTTATCATGAAATCCATCGCCAGAAACCCCGGTGACCGATACAGCACTGCCCAAGAGATGCGGCTGGCAGTGGAAAGCCTTGAGGTTGTCGTTAATAAAAATTGCACTGCTAGCAGTGTCAGGGCTTCACCTGGGTTACGGGTTGTACATGGTAAGAGGCGAAGTGAGCCCTCCAGGGTGATGTTTAAAGATATCCGTGAAACACTGGGGCTTGACGAGTTGCTGAGACCCCTTTGGTACGCGAGTCAGGATTTCGAGGTTGCAGGGACTCTGGTGGCATATGAGAAGAACAGTAAGCTTTTCTGGCAACGCTTCGGGGCTGGATTTCCACTCAACTGGCAGCAGGCCGGGGAGTATGTGGAGCATCTGAACAGTATTAGCTGGCAGGGACATATCAGCTGTCGTTTACCTACTCTTGAAGAAGTTCGCGTGCTCCTTCATCCTCCGCTGCATGATGTTTCCTGTTCATCCTGGCCGCTTTTTGACAACACTATTCACTGGTTGTGGACCAGTGATCATTGTACCAAAAAACAGGCCTGGATGGTCGATGTGGTGGAGAGTTTCTTTGATCGCCTCGACAGGGACGGTGTCGCCTCCGTCTGTGCTGTCAGCTCTGCTGGGAATTGAGGAATTCTCCTGTTTTTTCTAATGTATAGCTGATATCTTCACGGCTGATATCGAGGTGAGTCACAAATCGCGTCGTTGTCCCTGGACTGATAAGGATATTGTTTTTCTTGAGGAAAGCTGCCAGTTTTTCGGCAACACCTGGTTCCATCGAAAAAAAGACCATATTGGTCTGGGCCTCGTTTTTCTCCACCGTGATTTGCTCAAACTGTGACAATTTTGCTGTAAGAATCTCGGCATTCTCATGGTCATGGTTAAGGCGTTCGATGTTGTTTTCCAGGGCGTAGAGACCAGCTGCTGCAAGTATCCCAGCCTGGCGCATCCCGCCACCGGTCATCTTCCGCCATCTTCTTGCCTCTTCGATGAATTTTCCAGTGCCGCAGAGTAGTGAACCGACCGGTGCCCCTAATCCCTTGGACAGGCAGATTGAAACTGAATCGAAATGGCGGGTAATATCTTGAACGGAGACATTTTGTTTGACAACGGCATGGAACAGTCTTGCCCCGTCGAGGTGCAGTTTGAGGCCTTTCTCTTTAGTGAAATCAGCTGCCTTTTGCAGGTAATCAAGGGGGAGCGCTTTGCCATTCTGAGTGTTTTCCAGGCAGAGAAGGCGAGTCTTTGCAAAGTGGATGTCGTCCGGCTTTATTTTATCACATACCTTTTGAAGATCGAGGGTGGAGTCCGGTTCAAACTCGATGGGTTGAGGTTGTATGCTGCCGAGGACTGCCGCACCACCTCCCTCGTATTTATATGTATGGGCAAGTTGGCCGACAATATATTCGTCCCCCCGCCCACAGTGGGACATGATCGAGATAAGATTTGCCTGGGTTCCGCTAGCTGTAAAAATAGCCGCTTCAAAACCCAGCATCTCCGCTGCATAGCTTTCCAGCCTATTGACCGTGGGGTCATCTCTGTAGACGTCATCTCCAACCTCAGCTCTGGCCATTGTTTCGCGCATTGCATCAGTTGGTCTGGTGACGGTGTCACTTCGCAGGTCGATTATTTTCATGGCTTGTCTTCCTTGGTTGTAGCCTGTGGTAAAAAGTATTAAAACTGCATTATTGACAGTAGACAATATGTACAAAAGACTGACTAAAAATGCGATAGGAAAAGGTATGAAGTTTAGTGAATCACAGAGGGCAATCCTGGTAGAGGCAAAATTCACATTCAACCATTCTTTTGAAAAAGAAATATGTGGTGTGATTGCGGGGGACAGTTCATTGTCTTCCATGAGTGATGAATCTCTGATTGAATTGCTCCAGGTGGCTAATCTATTGTATCGCGGCGGAGAGCAGCTGCTAAGCGATGACGCGTACGATTTCACCTATCTGGCTGAGCTGCGCATGAGGCAGCCTGATCATCCGTTTTTGCATATGGTGGAACCTGAACCTCAACCTGAAGCAAAGACTGTTGAGTTACCCGTTCGAATGCTTTCAACGGAAAAGGCTTATGATTTTACAACAATAGAGAGATGGGGAAAAAGAATTGAGAAAGCGGCAGGCGAATGTGCGGTAGATTTTCATTCTGTTGTTTTTCGCGCAACACCAAAACTTGATGGTTACGCCGCCTACGACGATGGACAAACCCTTTACACTAGAGGGGACGGGCGGCGAGGGA
>JANZPQ010000051.1:0-3430 GCA_038040945.1 Desulfobulbaceae bacterium
CCTTTGACAAAAACCGCCAGGGCATGTCGGTGGGCGAAGGCGCGGCCCTGCTGCTGCTCACCACCATCAGGCCGGAAAACCCTCTGGGACAAGTGCTCGGAGCGGGTCTCTCCTGTGACGCCTATCACCCGGCTGCTCCCCATCCGGAAGGAAAGGGGGCGGGCAGGGCCATGCAGGCGGCTTTAGAGGATGCGGCCCTTACGGCTTACGACATTGACTATATCAACCTGCACGGCACCGGCACACCGGACAATGATCTGGCAGAAGCCAAGGCCATCAGGACTATTTTTCCTCAGCCGCCGCCACTTTCCTCGATCAAAGGGGCCACCGGTCACGGACTGGCCGCATCAGGGGCCATTGAAGCGGTGGTGGCAACGATTGCTATCGGCAAAGATCTCCTGCCGGCAAACACAGGCTGCCGCCAACTCGACCCGGAGCTGCAGCTCTCTCCCCTGTTGCAGCCTGTCAGTCAGTCAGCAGCAGCTGTTCTCTCCAACTCCTTTGGTTTTGGCGGCAATAATGGCTGCCTGGTCATTGCCAGGCCTGACACCTTTGCCTCCTCCCGGGCCAGGCAGCAAAGCGCCCCCTTGAGCATCCTCGGCAGCGCATGTATAAGCGGGGCCGGCAACACCCTGGAGAGTATGGCCAGACTTTGCCAGGCAGAACCCATAAACGGCATGCTTGGACTGGAAACAATCTCAAAAGACCTTCCGGCCAGGAAAGTGCGGAGGCTGAAACGCTTTCCCCGGCTGGCTCTCGCCCTCGCCGCTGCCGCCTACGAGGACTCAGGACTGGAACAGCCCCCGGAGAGTGTCTTTATGGGCAGCGGCTGGGGAGCGCTTTCCGAGACCTATGACTTCCTGGAAAAACTGCGCCAGACCAACGAACAATTCCCCAGCCCCATCGACTTTGTCGGCTCTGTGCATAACAGCGCTGCCGGCCAGGTGGCGATCATGTATGGTGCCACGGGCGCAAATATTACCAGCAGCGGCGGTGATTATTCCTTTGAACAGGCACTGCTGGCAGCAGACAACCTGCTCGACGACTCCTCCGCCCCTGCCTTCGTGCTCGGGGCCGATGAAGGACATGCGCAGTTCTCACCGCTTTTTGACCCATCCATCCAGGCCGGTTCCCCCCTGTCCGATGGTGGTGGCGGCTTCTGCCTGCAGAGAAAAGAGCTTGCCGGAAAATGCCGGGTACAGGTCTCTTTTTACCAGAACAGCACAGCGGTCGGCGCCATTGATTCACTTATTGAAACGCTGGGCGGCGCCCGGACAGTGCTCAAGGATTTCGGCCTGATCATGGCTGGCATCCCTGCTGCTGCCGAGACGGATGGCAACAGGCAGTTGGCGGAATTCAGCAAGAAAACAAACTTCACCATTCCTGTGCTCCACTACCGGAAATTCACCGGCGAGTTCGCCTCCGCCTCTGCCCTTGCCGCTGTCATGGCCGTCCACTTCCTGCAAGCGGGAGAGCTGCCGGCCGGACTTATCGGCCCGGGCAAGGAAAGCTTCTCGCTCAGCAATAAAAAAATCCTGGTACTCGGGCTCGGCACGGCCATTACAGCCATGGAATTCGGGCTCTCATGAAGATCCTGCTCATCTCGCCCAACACCCTCACTGTCCCTTACCCTGTCTATCCCATAGGCCTTGACTATGTTGCCGGGGCAATCTCTGATAATCATGAGGTGCGGATAGCAGATTTAAATTGTGTTGATCGGGAGGCGCTGGCAGCCTCTCTTCTCGACTTTCGCCCTGATATTATTGGCATTTCCATCAGAAACATCGACAATACCGAGGCCGGTGGCCCCCTCTTTTTCATTGAAGAATATAAAGAGCTGGTCAGCTGGCTGCGGGCGCGGAGCCGGGCAGTCATGGTCTGCGGCGGTGCCGGATTCACCATTCTCCCCAGGGAGATCTTCACGGAACTTGAGCTTGATTATGGTATCGTCGGTGAGGGAGAGCGCTTTTCCATGCTGGTGGAGGCGCTGGAGAACAACCTGCCACTCTCCGACATCCCTTGACTGATCAGCGCCTCTGCTCCCGATGCAGCAATCGTACCCTGGGCAGGAGAGCAGCTGCGACATTTCGGCAAGACATCTTCCTCCCACCACCACTATTACCTGAAACGCGGTGGGATGCTGAACCTGCAGACCAAGCGGGGCTGTTCATTTCGCTGCATCTACTGCCCCTATCCTCATATTGAGGGCAATAAACATCGGCTGGTCCCGCCCGACGAGGTGGCCAAGACAGCACTTGCCCTGCAGGAGGCCGGAGCAAAGTATTTTTTCATCACCGATTCCGCCTTTAACTCAGATATAGCGCACAGCCTGGCCGTGGCCGAAGCCTTCCGGAAGTTTGGTGTCTCCATCCCCTGGGGTGGATTTTTTGCCCCGACCAGGCTGCCGCCGGAATATTTCAGGGTCATGGCCGATGCCGGTCTTCAGCATGTCGAGTTCGGTACCGAATCGATGTCTGCCACCATGCTGCAAAACTATTGCAAACCCTTCCGACCTCTGGATGTCCTCACGGCCCATACTCAGGCGCTGGATGCCGGACTGCATGTGGCCCACTACTTTCTCCTTGGCGGTCCCGGCGAATCAGCACAGACCCTGGACGAGACCTTGGTTGCAATCAACGGACTCAAAAAAACCGTCCTCTTCTTTTTTACCGGCATCAGGATCTACCCCCACACCGCCCTCTATGATATCGCGATAAATGAAGGTAAGATCTCAGCTGACACGGATCTGTTACGGCCTGTTTTTTACGAAAGTGATGGAATCGATCATGCAACCATTGAGAAAATCATTGTGCAGAAGGCTGCTGATCGGATAAACTGGATAGTTGGTTCCGGGGGCGCCGCAGCAGCAACCACGGTTGCCAAGATGCACAGACGCGGCTACACCGGCCCTCTCTGGGAGTACCTGATTCGCTAGGCCGACAGGCAACGGAATAACCGCACTCTTTGAGAGGCCAGAGCTCCAGGCTCATTGAAAAAAAATATTCTTGGGACATGCAACAAATTTCTCCATGTGGTATTCATCTCTTTCAGTACAACAGGTCGATGATGCGATCAAAGCTCAGGTAACAACTGATCCGCAGTCGCCCTGGTTTTCCGGACATTTTCCTGGTGATCCCATTTTACCCGGCATCGCCCAGCTGAAGATGGTGACAGATATTATTGGTGAGGCCCTGGGCCAGGATCTGCATCTGGTTGATTTGACGAGGGTTAAATTTAAAAAACCTATCCGGCCGGGAGAAATCCTCGACATCCATGCCCTTGCCGGTAAAAAAGAAAACAGCTATTCTTTCCGTATCAGCAGCCAAGAGGACGATGTCTGTTCCGGCACGCTGACACTGGCCCCAACACAGGAGAACGAACCTTTCATGAGCACAGATATCACCCCGACAATCATTCGCATTGCCGAAAT
>JANZPQ010000052.1:0-3624 GCA_038040945.1 Desulfobulbaceae bacterium
TTTTATTGCGGCCGCGAAACGGTTTATCCCCCGCATGCGCAAATCGCTCAAAAAATATGACGCCTTGGTGACCGGCAATATCATCTTTCAAAAACGACTGGAAGGAATCGCGCCCGTCTCAGCTGAGATGTGTCGTAAATATGGGGCCACCGGCCCGGTTGCCAGAGGCTCTGGAATAAACTTTGATGTGCGGAAAAACGAGCCCTACTCCGTCTATCCTGAATTTGATTTTGATGTGCCCGTTTACCATGAATGCGACTCCATGGCCCGATACAAGGTACGGATGGATGAGATGGAGCAGTCCCTGCGGATCATCGAACAGGGCCTGAAAAAACTACCAGACGGACCTATCATGGCTGAGAAAAAACCAAAAAACATCAAACTGCCGGTGGGAGATTACTATCAGGCGGTGGAAGCTGCACGAGGCAGTTTCGGCATCAGGATTGTCAGCGATGGCGACAAAAATGCCTATCGCCTGAAACTTCGTTCACCAACGTACTCGAATATGCATCTTTTTGATGAGGCATGTGAAGGAATGCTGATTATGGATGCCCTTGCATTTATGGGAAGCCTGGATCTCGTAATACCAGAAATGGACAGGTGATTTTGTTACGGCTCCTGAATCAATGAGGAAAGGCAAAGAGTGGCCTGGAGTTACGCAGCACATCCGCAGAACAAAGACGATCCAAAGTTGTTGTTCTCGCAAAAAGTCAAACGACGCGAATTGTGTACGTATAATTTCAGTTGGTTACATGGTACAAAATTATAAAAAAAAGACTTTTTGCGAGATTATCAAAGTTATGGCTTGATTGAGAAGTGGAATAAGGGAGAAGTGCAATGAGTTTAACATTACTAAATGTCATAGCTGCCGTGGTGATAGCCATCGCCTTTGCCGCAGTCAATGCTGCCTATCTGGTCTGGGCTGAGCGTAAAGGAGCCGCCCGTATTCAGCGCCGTCCAGGGCCAAATGTCAATGGGCCTTTTGGACTTTTGCAGCCGGCTGCTGACGGCATCAAGTTGATGACAAAACAACTGATGATCCCCGGAGGGGCTGACAAGATCCTCTTTATGGTTGCCCCTGTGCTGGCCATGGTCCCGGCGATCATGAGTTTTGTCACCATCCCTTTCAGCGAAGGGATCGTTGCCCATAATATGGAGATTGGCGTCCTCATGATCTTCGCCTTTGCCTCCCTGGGCGCCATGGCCATCCTTTTTGCCGGCTGGGGATCACGCAACAAGTACGCCGTCATGGCCTCGGTTCGGGCGGTATCATTAGGTCTCTCCTATGAGATTCCCATGCTGATCACGGCCATTACTGTGATCATGGTTAACGGCTCAATGGATCTCAAGACAATCAGCCTGGCGCAGTCTGCAGGTTTCTGGAGCTGGAATATCTTTCCATCCCTGCAAAGTCCCTTGATGCCTGTCTCTTTTATCATATTTTTTATCTGTACCCTGGCAGAAACCAATCGCGCCCCCTTTGATCTGGGAGAAGCCGAGAGTGAGCTGGTGGCCGGCTTTCACACCGAGTACGGCAGTATGGGCTTTGGTCTCTTCTTTATGGGCGAATATGCCAATATTGTCATTGGCTCCTGCCTGACAACTATTCTTTTCCTTGGCGGCTGGGGGTGTCCCTTTGGCTTGTTCCCCGGTGTCTGGTGGTTCCTGCTTAAAATCTACCTCTTGATTGCCACATTTATCTGGATTCGCTGGACCTTTCCACGAACGACCATCTACGGACTTCTGAATCTGTCCTGGAAAATACTTATTCCCATATCCCTGTTCAACCTGCTGATCACAGCAGGATTACTGAAGGTGTTCTGATATGAGCGGTTATTTCAGTGAAATATTCTATGGTAGTAAAAGCCTGCTCATTGGGATGGGTATAACCTTTCGGGAGTTTTTCAAACCAACCGTAACCGTTCAATACCCCTACCAGACCCTCAAGATGCCAGCGCGGTTTCGTGGCCATATCGAGCTCGTGGCCGATGAAGAAGGAAATCCAAAATGTGTCGCCTGCGGGTTGTGCCAGCGCGCCTGCCCCTCAGGTTGTATCAATCTGGACTCCATTTCTGTTGACATCGAAGTTGAGGGGAAGGTTAAAAAGAAAAAAGTTTTAAGCAAATATGATCTCGATTTCACAAAATGCTCTCTCTGTGGACAATGTGTTGAAAGTTGCAACTTTGGGGCCATAGAATTTTCAAAAGAATATAATCTTGCATCTACCCGCAAGGAAGATTTCCACTTTAATCTTCTTGAACGATTGAAGCGATTGAAGCGATTGCAACATATAGAGGAGAAACACGCATGAACCCTTCCATGGCCATAACAGAAGCACCCGGGCTGTTCACTGCTGACGGCCTGACCGGTCTGATCTTTCTCGTAATGATGGCAGTAACACTCATCGGGGGGATCATTGCCTGTTGTGCGGAACGGCTGGTACGCGCGGTAGCAGGACTCATTGTCTGTTTTATCGGCGTGGCTGCCCTCTATTACTTCCTCAACTCGCCCTTTGTGGCAATGATGCAGATACTCATCTATGTAGGAGCCATCTGTATCACCATCGCCTTTGCCATCATGCTCGCCGCACCCGAGGAAAGCAGAAAAAAAGGCCCGGCCGGACCACTCTCAGGGCCCCTTGGATTTATCAGCGCCGGCCTTGTCTCCTTTGGATTGATCGCTATGGCGATGAGAACAAAGTTCACCTCTCATCCCAAGATCAATAATGGAACGGTGGAAGAAATAGGGATCCAGTTCCTGACCAATTACTCTATGGTCTTTGAGCTCATATCCGTTGTTCTGCTTACTGCGATCATTGGATCGCTGGTTATATCCCGCGCCGGGAGGAGCAAATAATGTCTCTACTTACTCTCTACAACAACCTCAATACCTTTCTCTATCTTGCAGCCCTGTTGTTTGGCATGGGTGTCTATGGGCTCATGACCCATCGAACACTCATCGGTATGCTTATCTCCTCTGAGCTGATACTGGTTGCTTCTTCCATTAATTTCATGGCCTTTAACAGGTTTACGGCGCCAGATCCGACAACAGGACAGGTCTTTACCCTTTTTATCATGGCCATTGCCGCAGCCGAAGCAGCCATTGGTCTCAGTATTGGCATCGCGGTTTATCGTAATTACAAATCAGTCGACACTGAAGATCTGGTCGACCTTAAAGGTTAGGAAAAGGGAACATCTGTCATGGATATAACAACGGTCAGTTCCGTCAGCTCCATAAAACTTCTCATAGCTCTCCTTGTTCCCCTGATTGGCACCCTCGGTGTCATGTTTATGGGGAAAAACGAAAATATCAGGGAAGGTGTCTCATCTGTTGCCTCAATCATCCTCTTTCTCATTGTCGCCTCAATGATCCCGGCAGTGCTTTCAGGCAAGACCTTGATCTTCCACATGTTCACCATCCTGCCCGGAGTCACTGTCACCCTGCGGGCAGACGCCATGTCCATGATCTTTGCCCTGGTGGCATCGTCGCTGTGGACGATTGCCGTCTTTTACTCCATGGGATACATGAGGGCCCACAAGGAACATGCGCAGACCAGGTTCAATGCCTGTTTTGCCCTGGCAATCTTCGGGGCCATCGGGGTCGCCTTCTCCGACAACCTTTTCA
>JANZPQ010000053.1:0-8144 GCA_038040945.1 Desulfobulbaceae bacterium
TGCTGATCAAGGAATTACTGCGGGTCGGGAAAAAGATCATCGTTTCCTTTCCGAATTTCAGCTACTGGTCCATCCGGCTGCAGATCCTCTTTTTCGGTTATGCCCCCAAGAACCGGCAGCTGCCTTATGAGTGGTATAACACCCCCAACATCAGGATCATCACCATCAAGGACTTCCGCCGCTTTTTCAGGGAAACCGGCTGTGAGGTCATCAAGGAGGCAGGCATCAACACCCACAGCGATGACCTGCAGGGCAATATCATAAATTTTCTGCCAAACCTGCGGGCGACCTACGGTATATTTCTGGTCAGCCGCAGAAACAGTAATCCCTGAAGCCTGCACTGCTTTATTATGGCAATAATCGCAACCAAACTGTTTTCCCAGGAAATCAAGACTGAAAGGAACTGAAAAATGACTGCTATATTCAATAATATTGCCCTAACCGTCGGCAGAACTCCGTTGGTCAGATTGAACAATATCGTCACCAATTGCCAGGCGAATATCTTTGCCAAAATAGAATCAGGCAACCCAATGTGGAGCGTCAAGGATCGGATCGGCAAATCGATGATCGAAGCAGCCGAGGCCGACGGGCTTCTTAACAGCGACACCCTGATCATTGAAGCAACCAGCGGCAATACCGGCATCGCCTTGGCCTTTATCTGCGCCGCCAGAAAATACCGGCTGCTCCTGACCATGCCTGAAACCATGAGTGTTGAACGGCGGAAGCTTCTCAAGCATCTGGGGGCAGAGCTTATTCTTACTCCTGGCTCGGAAGGCATGAGAGGCGCCATTGCCAAGGCGGCTGAGATCCACAAAGCCACCCCCGGCTCTTTTATGCCTAATCAATTTGAAAATCCGGCCAACGCGGAAACCCACCGCCTCACCACTGCTGAAGAGATCTGGTCTGATACCGGCGGCGAAGTTGACATCCTGGTGGCAGGGGTTGGAACCGGCGGCACTATCACCGGGGTTGCCGAGGTGTTAAAATCACGCAATCCCTCCTTTCGCGCCATCGCGGTCGAACCCGCCAACTCGCCAGTGCTGTCCGGCGGGTCTCCCGGCCCCCATAAAATTCAAGGAATCGGCGCCGGTTTTATCCCGAAGGTCCTGAATACAGCGATCATTGACGAAGTGATCCAAGTCACCAATGACCAGGCCTTTACGACCGCCAGACGTCTGGCCAGCGAGGAAGGAATCATGTGCGGGATATCCTCCGGTGCGGCAGCCTGGGCGGCCCTCCAGGTTGCGGCCCGGGACGAAAACAGGGGCAAAAATTTAGTTGTAATCATCCCCGACACCGGCGAACGCTATCTCAGCACCGATTTATTACTGGATTAGATAAAAAAAGTGACGAGAATCCTAGCTGGCCGATCTTGAATAGTCCGTATAAGAAATCAGTCGTCAGGGAACAATCATGACAGCACGTGCAGAGCATCAACCTATCAAATTCCCGACCTTACCCCTTGTCGACCAGGGGCTTCTTGATCGGGCCTGGGCCGAGGCGGCACGTCAAGGGGGTGAATATGAGCCTGGCGAGCGTGAGGCCCTGCTAGCAGACATTAAACGGCTTTTACAGGAGCAGGACGCGGTTCTGGTTGCCCATTATTATACCTCGGATGACCTTCAGCAACTGGCCGAGGAGACCGGTGGCTATGTTGCCGACTCCCTGGAAATGGCCCGTTTTGGCAATGAACATCCAGCTTCTACATTAATTGTAGCCGGAGTCCGTTTTATGGGAGAGACTGCCAAAATACTCAATCCGGAAAAAAGGGTGCTGATGCCTGATGTCGAGGCAACCTGTTCCTTGGATCTGGAGTGTCCGGTCGATCTTTTCACGGATTTTTGTGACGCCCATCCGGATTATACCAGTGTGGTCTATGCCAATACCAGTGCTGCGGTCAAGGCCAGGGCCGACTGGGTTGTAACCTCAGGCATTGCCCTTCCGATTATCAGATATTTGGCCGGCCGGAATGAGAAGGTCCTCTGGGCCCCGGATCGTCATCTTGGTTCGTATGTTCAGAGGAAAACCGGAGTGGAGATGCTGATCTGGCCGGGCAGCTGTGTGGTTCACGAGCAGTTCAAGGCCGAGGGTATCAGGGAGCTGAAAAAAGAGTACCCAAATGCCCAGATTCTGGTCCACCCCGAATCGCCTGAAGAAGTGGTTGCATTGGCTGATGTGGTTGGCTCCACCACCGGCTTAATCAAGGCCACATTGAACCCTGAGGTCAAGGAGTTCATTGTCGCCACCGAGGCGGGTATCTTTTATAAGATGAGACAGGCCTCACCCACCAAAACCTTTCTCGAAGCACCCAACGGTGGTCTGGGCGGCAGCTGCCAGAGTTGTCTGCGCTGCCCATGGATGGCCATGAACGGTTTGCGTAATCTGGCCCAGCTCTTAAAATCTGGTGCGAATGAAATCACTATTGATGAAGAGATCCGCCAGAAGTCTTTGATTCCCATCCAGCGAATGATGGACTTTGCCAGAAAACACTAAATTGCCTTAAAAGATAGAGGTACTACTTGACAGGCACACCTTCTTTTTTTTAAGGGGAAATACAGAACATTTCACATTGAGCCTCTTGCGAAATGTTCTGTTTAGCTGATTTTTAAAAAGAGCCATAAACGCTATAGACCTTCACCCTTGTGCTTCCTGGCAAAATTAGCCGCCTCCATGCCGGCGACACAGCCCTCGCCAACTGCCTTGGCCATCTGATAAGGGTGGCCGGTGATATCGCCGGCACCATAGACACCGGGGACATTGGTCTCTGCCAGTTTATTGGTTTCAATGTGGGTCATGGTATCCAGATCAAGCTGCACCCCTATTTCCAGGGCCAGTTCCATGGCCCCTTTGGCCCCAAGCTCGATGAAAAGGCCATCGACCGTCACTTCTTTGCCGTTTTCAAGAAGGATGGACTGCACTGCCGCTTCCCCCCGGATCTCCTTGACCCAGGTTCCCGGCAGGTGTTCGACGGTTGAGTTGTGCATCTTCTTCAGGAGATCAGCTGAGGCCACGAGTTCCTGACTCACCAGATAGACCTTTGAGGCATAACCGGTAAGGGTTAAGGCCCCGTCAATGGCGGCACTGGCATTGCCAACGACTGCCACTGTGGCCTTCCGGTAAAAGTTGGCGTCACAATCGACGCAATAGGAAACCCCGCGACCTGAAAATTCCTTTTCTCCCGGCACCTTCAATTTTTTTCTGGCCGTGCCTGTGGCAAAGATAACAGCGCGGCTGGTGATCGACCTACCGCCTTCCAGATCAAGGGCAAACAAGTTCTCACTCTGATGGATCTTCAAAACATCGTCCTCCAGGAACTCGGCCCCAAAACTCCTGACCTGGGTCATCCCCGCCTCCAGCAGTTCCTGACCTGTCTTCACCCCTTCCACGCAGGCATAGTTTTCCACATGGGCGGAATAGAGCGAACTCCGTTCAATCCGTCCCAGCAGCAAGACCCTGCTTTTTTTACGAACGGCATGGATTGCGGCCTGAATTCCGGCCGGACCTGCTCCAATAATCACCACATCATAGACTGACTCATCCCTTCCAGTATCCATTTTTCTCTCCCAAAGACCTGATTTCCATCTCCAACAAGCTCCATTATTTCCATTAAAGTCCGCATTCCACTTGAATTCTCAAGCAATATATCCTAAATATACTGAGTTTCAGCCTGCTCATTCAATGAGAATGTAGCCTATTTATAATAAGTCAACTTCCATTCGTCAATCAACCATCATGGACAGCCATCAGCAACGCATCGTCATAACAGGGATCGGCCTGGCCGCACCCAACGCTGACAATCTCAAGGACTTTCGTAGAAAGCTCCTTGCCGGGATCAGTGAAATCAAAGAAATTGATCTCCGCTATTTTGGCCCGGCACCCGCTGGAATCTGCACCTTTGACGAAACCAGATACCGGAAAAAAAAGGAAAATAAACGGGGCACCCGCGCCGGCTGCCTTGGTGTTTATTGCGCCCACGAGGCCATGGCCGACGCGGCCCTCGATATCGACTACTATGACCGCTCCCGCATCGGCGTCTATGTCGGCCTCACCGAACATGGAACCGTCGAGACAGAAAACGAGATTTTCAATATCAGCCAATACAATTATGACGTAAAGTACTGGACTCACCACCACAACCCCCGAACCGTTCTCAATAACCCCGCAGGCGAGATTACCATGAGCCTCGGGATCACCGGCCCCCATTATGTTATTGGTGCGGCCTGCGCTGCCGGTAATGCCTCGCTGATTCAGGGCGTCCAGATGCTCCGCCTGGGCGAAGTGGATATGGCGCTTGCCGGCGGCATATCCGAGTCAACCGGTTCCTTTGGGATCTTCGCCAGCTTCAAGGCCCAGGGGGCGCTCGGCGAGGCAGAAGATCCGCGCATGGCCTGCCGGCCTTTTGACAGGGACAGAAACGGGATTGTAGTCTCTGAAGGGGCCTGTATCTATGTCCTGGAACGGTTGGAAAAGGCACTTGAACGAGGGGCCAGGATTTATGGAGAGGTCGCCGGCTACTGCATCAACTCAGATGCCCGTGACTTTGTGCTTCCCTATGACAAGAGACAGGCTGAATGCATTGAGCAGGCCCTGAGGCGTGCCGGACTGCAACCTTGTGATATTGATATCATCAACACCCATGCCACCGGCACTAAACAAGGAGATATCGAAGAGTGCAAGGCCATCCGCCAGGTCTTTTCCGAGGCGCCAAACACCTATATCAATAACACCAAATCGATCATTGGTCATGCCATGGGGGCCGCCGGCGTCCTTGAACTTGCCGGCAACCTCCCAGCCTTTGAGGATAACATGGCCCACCCCACCATCAACGTCAGCAACCTTGATCCTGAATGCGCCCTTCCCAACATGGTTCTCAACAAAGCTGTTCAGTTGCAATCCGTATCCACTATTCTCAATAACTCTTTTGGCATGGTGGGGATCAATTCAGTAATCATTGTCAAAAAATACGAGGAATAAAAAGAGTTCTCAAAAAAATATATAAAAAAGAGTAGCAATGTATGGTATAAAGAAAGATTTGTTTGGGCAAAAACTCTCGCTTCTGCTCAGACAGGCTCAATACTATAGACAAAATTCACTCTGTTTATTGAAAGATCGAATCTGGAGACAACATGACCCGTGACGCTATTAAAGATCTCGTTCTTGAGATTATCAAAGACATAGATGAAGATGCCGATTTTGAGACGCTGCAATCCGACCAGCCGCTGCGAGACCAGCTGGACCTTGACTCCATGTATTTTCTTGATATTGTAATGGAGCTTCGCAAACGGCATAAACTGCAGATCCCTGAAGAAGACTATCCGCAGCTAGCCTCCCTTGACAGCTGCGTCAACTACCTGGAACCCCTCCTCAAGAACGTCTAAAGGCATACATCCGGTGCACGTTCCTCTGCTGGTCATCGGCGGCGGTCTCTCGGGACTGGCCGCCGCAATTCGTTTTGCCCGCTTTAATCCCGGCGTCCTGATCCTGGAAAAACACTCCCGCGTCGGTGGCCTCAACTCCTATTATTACCGCAACAACTCCCTGCTCGAGACAGGTCTCCACGCCATCACCAACTTTGCGCCACCCCAGGATAAATCCGCGCCTCTCAACCGCTTGTTCCGCCAACTGAAACTCAGGCGCAAGGACTTCACCTTTCATGAACAGATCAAGAGTGAAATCTTCTTCGCCAACCAGGAGACCCTCTCCTTTTCCAACGATTTTGATCTACTGCACCAGGAGATAGTGACAAAATTTCCCAGCAGCGCTGCGGGATTCAGCAGACTGCTCCAGATCATCAAGGAATATGACCCCTTCCAGGCTGCGCCCTTTCACTCGGCCAGGACATTGTTGACAGCAACACTCGACAACCCGCTCCTGGTTGACATGCTGCTCTGTCCCTTGATGTATTACGGATCAAGTGTGGAAAACGACATGGATCTGGGCCAGTTTGTCATCATGTTCCGGGCTATTTTTCAGGAAGGGATGTTTCGGCCCGAGGGCAGCATCAAGGATTTTCTGGAGATCCTGCTCAAACAGTATGAGGAATGTGGCGGCAAGATCCGTCTGCAGGCCCCTGTTGCCAGATTCATCCATCAAAACAGAAAGGTGACTGGCGTGGAACTGGCAAACGGTGAGGTGATCGAGTGTGACGCCCTGATCTCTACCATCGGCCATGAAGAGACGCTGGCCTGCCTTCAAGTCCCGCCGCTAAAAAAGCAACGGCCACGACTTGGCTTTGTCGAATCGATTTTCAGGCTGCCGGCCGATTGCCAGACGATTCTCCCCCAGGACAAAACGATTATCTTTTACAACACAAACAAGCAATTTCGCTATCAGCGGCCTGATAATCGCGTTGATTACAGCAGTGGCGTTATCTGCTTTCCAGGAAATTTCCAAGGACTTGGCGCACAGCCCTATTGTGAGGTTCGCGCCACCCATCTTGCCGACTATACGAGCTGGAAGTCTCTTGCTGTCAACAGAGCCGCCTATCTTGCGGCCAAAATTGACACCGCCGGCCAATCGAAAGTGGCACTCGAGAAAATCATTGGTAATTTCAAGCAGGATATTGTATATGAGGATACCTTTACCCCACTTACCATAGAACGCTTTACTGCCAAAAAAGAAGGCGCTATATATGGTTGTCCTGACAAAATCAAGAATGGCGACATAGGCTACCACAATCTCTTTCTCGCCGGCACCGACCAGGGATTCTTAGGTATTGTAGGATCCATGCTCAGTGGTGTCTCCATGGTAAATCAATACATTCTGTCCCAACTTTAGAAACAACTGTACGCAAACAACAATAGATCGATTCCATGCCCTTTTCTTTAGACAACGCTGCTGACAGCTACGATGTAATTGTAATCGGCTCCGGCCTGGGCGGCCTGACCACGGCCAAACGTCTCTCTTATTGCGACCACAAGGTACTGCTCCTCGAATTTCATCACCAGCTCGGAGGGCTTGCCACCTGGTTCAAGCGCAAAGGGCATATCTTTGACATCTCCCTTCATGGTTTTCCCTACGGTATGGTCAAGACCTGCAGGAAATATTGGACGAAAGAGATTACCAACTCCATTGTCCAGCTCAAGAATATTGTCTTTGACAACCCCCAGTTTTCTCTGAAGACCAGCTTTGACCGGCTTGATTTCACCACTCTGCTGACCAGAAAATTCAAGATTCCCCAGACGACCATCGACCGCTTCTTCGCCACTGTGGCCGGCATGAACTTTTACGATGATCAGTCCATGACCACCCGGGAGCTGTTTGAAGAATTTTTTCCCGGCAGAACCGATGTGCATCGCCTGCTCATGGAACCCATCACGTACGCCAACGGTTCCACCCTTGACGATCCGGCCATCACTTACGGCATTGTCTTCTCCAACTTTATGAACAAGGGAGTCTTCACCTTTGAAGGCGGCACGGACAAGCTCATCCAGATGATGACCGAAGACCTTGAAAAAAACGGGGTGACGATCTGCACAAGCGCCAAGGTTGAAAGGATTCTTGTAGAAAATGGCAAGGTACGTGGTGTTGAGGTGAACGGCAGGGTCATTACCGCCCCGGCTGTTGTCTCCAACAGCGGCATTACCAATACCATCTATGACCTGGCTGGGCGCGAGGTCTTTACAGACGACTTCCTTGAAAAGTCTGATGCGATTCGGGTGAACAACTCCAGTTGTCAGGTCTATATCGGGCTGAAAAAAGATGCTGCCATTGAGGACAAGGGGGATCTCCTTTTCACCTCAACTGCACCTGTTTTCGACTCGTCCGAACTGCTCGACATGCACACCCGCTCCAAGACCTTCTCGGTCTATTACCCAAAGACACGACCGGGCCATGATCGATATGCCATTGTCGCCTCCATGAACAGCCGCTATGATGACTGGAACACGCTCAGCCCGGCCGCCTATGAAAGCGAAAAGCAGGCCCTCATCGAACGGACCCTGGTGGATCTGAATCGTTATTTTCCCGGGGTGAACGAAAAGATCGACTGGCTGGAGGCGGCAACGCCAAAGACCTTTAACCGCTACACCCTGCATACCCACGGCACCTCATTCGGCACCAAATTCGAGGGCCTTGCAGTCTCCCGTTCCATCTTCAAAGAGGTTCCCGGGCTCTTTCATGTCGGCTCAGTGGGGATCATCATG
>JANZPQ010000054.1:0-2972 GCA_038040945.1 Desulfobulbaceae bacterium
GGAAATCCGTCCACACCGACGCACATCTCTGGAAAATGTTTTTTGATGTAGGCGACCAAGTCTGCAGCATAATCGAAACCGTCTTCGGGGTGTACGAAATCAGCCATCGTCTTAGGCGGGTCACCGCGCAGGGCGAGGATATTGCGAACGCCTGCTTCTCTGTATTTTTCCAGTATCCCATGCATCTCCTGCCTGCTTGAACCGACGCAGGTGAGGTGGGAGACCACGGTGATGTCGGTCTCTTTCTTGATCCTGACCACCAGGTCATGGGTGCGGTGCCGGGTGGTGCCGCCCGCGCCATAGGTCACACTCACATAGGAGGGTGCAAGCGGCATCAGGTTGGCAATAGTGGTGAGCAGGCGATCAGCGGCAGCATCTTCCTTGGGAGGAAAAAACTCAAAGCTGAAGGTGGTTTTGTGTTGGGCGAGAAGGTCTTTTACGAGCATGGCGATCCCTGGTTCGAGAGAAAATAATAAAAATGGTTAATGTCGCCTCTTTTTAGATGATAAATTACTCTTTCTACCCTTTTTTTACCTGTTCGACAATGCGGAAATTTCAGCTATTAAGGAAGGGGCAGTGTCTTTTTGTTTGTATAATGCCGTATGTTGAAATGTCTTTTTTCATGCGTTTACCGCTGATTCGGTGTAAACTTCATTTTTTATGATGCGAGCGTCAAGTGCTGTCAGTGTTGAGTGTGCATGGAAATGAGTGAAGTGACAGAGGCAGACAAGCAGGTGCGGATTGACAAGTGGCTCTGGGTCGCCAGATTTTTCAAGACCAGAGCCTTAGCGGCCCAGGCGGTCAGCGGCGGCAAGGTTCAGGTGAATGGCAATAGAGCCAGGTCTTCACGGATCGTACAGATTGGTGACATCTTGCGGGTCAGGCGCGGTGAGGTTGAATTTACCATAACAGTCCTCGGCCTTTCCATGTACCGGCGTCCTGCTGTCGAGGCAAGACTTCTCTATGAAGAATCTGAGCAATCCCTTCAGTTGCGTCAGGAGGCGGCACAGATGCGCTCCCTGCTGGCCGCCGGACAGTCCATGCCCGCTAAAAAGCCTGAGAAGAGGGATAGACGGAAAATTATGGAATTTACCAGAAAAGATGAATAACTTTAATAGATTATTTCATATTTTTTTTATAGATAAATAAAGTTTCAAAAAGGAGTTGGGTATGCATAAGATAACAAGGGCCTTGATCAGTTTAACCGATAAATCAGGGATCGAGAGTTTTGCCAAAGAACTGGCTGAGCTTGGAGTAGATATTCTTTCCACCGGTGGTACGGCCAAAAAGATTCGTGAGGCTGGTATCGCGGTCAGAGATGTCTCAGAGTTTACGGCATTTCCTGAAATGCTTGATGGTCGGGTCAAGACCCTCCATCCAAAGGTACACGGCGGCATTCTCAATCAGCGGGACAATGCGGAACACCAGAGGCAGTGCGCGGAACATGATCTGCAGCCTATTGATCTTATTGCCGTGAATCTCTATGCCTTTGAAAAGACCGTTGCCGATCCCAACTGCTCGCTGGCCGATGCCATCGAGAATATAGATATCGGAGGCCCTACCATGCTTCGGGCAGCGGCCAAGAATTTCCATGATGTCACCGTGATCGTTGATCCGGCTGATTACCCGCAGGTATTGAAAGAGATTAAAGAGCAGGGGAACACTACCCTTAAAACCAGATTCCGTCTGGCAGCCAAGGTCTTTGCCCTGACCTCAAAATACGACACCACTATCTCGGCCTGGCTGGACAAGGTTGATGTGGAGAGCAATCCCTATTTTGCCGGCAAGGAATAAGAAATGTTGAAGATTGCGGTTCTTTTATCAGGGAGCGGCAGGACCCTGGACAATTTCCACGAGCGTATCGTGAACGGTACGCTCGATGCGCAGATTCAGGTGGTCATCTCCAATGTCAAAGACGTGCTGGGCTTGACGAAGGCGGAAAAATACGGCTATCCCGCCTTGTATGCCTCCGGAAATGAAGCGATTAATGCGCTCTTACAGGACTATTCCATAGATATTATCTGCCTGGCCGGATACCTGAAGCTCTATACGCCGCCACAGGCCCTGGCCAGATCGGTTGTCAATATCCACCCCTCTCTGATCCCGGCCTTCAGCGGCGATGGCTTTTACGGTTCACGGGTGCACAAGGCGGTCAAAAAGCGTGGTTGTCTGGTCAGCGGATGTACCGTCCATTTTGCCAGTGAGGAGTATGACGAGGGTCCGATCATTGTGCAGAAGAGTGTTGATCTTGAGTATGAAGATACCCCTGAGGCAATTGCGGCCAAGGTTTTTGCTGCAGAGTGTGAGGCCTTTCCCGAGGCCCTCAACCGGGTCAATGAAAAAGGGGTCGATTTCTTCTGGCAACGGGTACAGGCATGAGCAACGAGTCGCGTGTTATCCTCACCGCCCAGGACATGGGTCTTGCCTTAAAAAGAATCGCCCTGCAGATCCTGGAGCACAACCATTCTGTCTCTGATCTGGCTATTGTCGGCATCCATACCTGCGGGGTGGATCTGGCTGAGCGGATCAGGATGATTATTCAGGAACAGGAGGGGGTGGAGATTCCATCCGGCAGCCTCGATATCACCCTGTACCGAGATGACTGGAGCCTTATCTCACAAAACCCCGTGGTTCGTACCACTGATATCCCGTTTTCGGTGGAGGGGCGCAGGTTGATTCTGGTGGACGATGTCCTCTTTACCGGACGCACCATCAGGGCGGCCATGGAGGCTATTATGGATTATGGCCGCCCTCACTCTATTCAGTTGGCGGTGCTTGTTGATCGGAGTGGTCGAGAGCTTCCTATCCAGGCTGATTATACGGGTATGCAGACAACGGTTCTGCCGCATGAACGCATTCAGGTACTACTCAAAGAACATGGCGGCCATGATCAAGTGGTAATCCAGAGGAATAGTTAGAGTTATATGGAATTACTTGCCCCTGCCGGCAATATGGAGTCCTTTCGGGCTGCC
>JANZPQ010000055.1:0-5884 GCA_038040945.1 Desulfobulbaceae bacterium
CATAAAAAAAGGCCATGAAATCTAATGACTCCATGACCTTTACAATAGCACATCCACAATTGAGAGTATGCCCTTTTCTATCCCTGGCACCTGTCAAAAAAGCTTATACGACTTCAGCTACCTGCATGTTGTTAACTCGTATAGTTAAACGGGAGACCTTACGGGATGCGTTTTTTTTGTGGATAGTGCCTTTCCCGCCTGTCTTGGCAATAACGGGAATAGCAACCTTCAATGCCTCCTGTGCCATCTCAACGGAACCTGCGGCAACGGCCTCATCAACCAGACGGATTACATTTTTCATCCGTGTTTTGATGGCACGATTACGCAAACGCTGAGCTGTTGCCTGACGATTTCTTTTTTCTGCAGATTTATGATTAGCCACGAAATTCTCCTGTTGTTGACGTACTCAAAGTGTAAACCGGATCCCCCGGCAAGATGTCTTATAAAACACAGGCACAAAGATGCCGGATCTTTTCTTAAAAAAGAAGTTATAAATTTAATACGGTCAGACAACAAAGTCAACAGATATTGCCATCTGCAGAGCTATAATCTGTTTTTTCCACTCTGCAGCCGCTGCAAAAGACCTTACCTCTTTCAGAGGAACGGTTCAAAATCAGCGATTTCAGTTTTTCCGATCCTCAGCTTCCAACCTTAGCCATGTTTTATCTTCAGAAACAAAACACAGAGAGCGAGAGCGAAGCTGATGCCATTGGCCAAAATCAAAGGAAAATCCCTGATTATGACCCCATAAACCAGCCAAAGGAATAAACCCATCGCAAGTAAGGCATACATCAGGAAGGAAATATCTTTGGTTTTTTTAGATTTCCAGGTCTTGACAACCTGGGGCAGAAATGAAGTGGTCGTACACATTGCAGCGATGAGCCCAATCAAGGTAGTCACGTCAAATTTCACTCTTCAACCCTCATAGGCATTGGCGTACTCTCTTTCTTAAAGAAGAATGAGTCGACAGAGGTTATTCATCCCCTTTTCGGACCCTGAAAAAACAATTGATGATTGAAGTGATCGTTTTTATCGCCGCTCAGACCCTGCAACTGTTTAGCAATATTTTCGAAGAACCGGAAACAACATAACCACTGGAAAAACGAGACATATTTCGATAAATTACATAAAAAGTCAACAAAAGACTCGACTGTCAAAGAGAAGAAGTCCCTTCCCTGCAAGACCCAGCTTCAAGACAGAGCCGAAACAGAATGGCTGTTTCTTGAAAGCGGAAGAAAAATCCATAAAAGAAATGAGTAAAAAAAAGCCTTGTTCGTTTCTTAACGGCTTCTAAATAATTCCGGATATCTTTTCTCCATCTCTGCCGCAAGCGGTATCATGACCTCACGCATGGAAGGTTCCGCGGCTGGCGAGGTCCGCAACCTGAAGATATGCGCCCATTCTGCCAGATTGCAATAGACAATGATTTCAGTTTTACAGGAATTAGGCAATACGGTTCTGGCAGCCTGGGGCGTGGAGGTCTCGAGCAATTGAAGATACAGGGCCTCAGTCAGTTCCATGGCCTGCTGCCACAGTTTATATTCAGGGGAATCAGGGGCAAAAAACATGGGCCGGACAAAAGTCACCTGATTGCCGAATTTATCCTGACTGTAACGGCAGTAGCGTTGACTCTCCTGGAGAAAGGAACAGGGACGGTGGCGGACAATTTCATGGGTTACCGCCCGGTTCACAATAAATTTCACACTCAGAAAGCGATGGCGGGACAAGAGGAGTGGCTCCAGTTGCTCCACCTGCTCCAAAGTCATTTTCTCAACGGCAATGGCCGCCCCCCCCTGCCTGTTCACGGGTTGCCAGACCCCTTCCAGCAGATACGGATGGCTGGCACCAAGGAAATCGACCATGGCCTGAACCAGGGCTGTCTCAGGAAAAGAGAGATACAACTCCCTGAAGGCCCTGATCGAGCCAGTCACCAGCAGGCCATTTTCCACCGGATCGACAACAAAAAATTTAGGCTGGCATTCCAGAAAATCAGTGATCTGCTGAGAGGAACAATGGAGACGCAAGGTCACCACCGCCATCTCCATGACCGAGTTATGACCATGTTCAGCAATCTTCTTCACAAAGGGCAGGGCTGAACCCTCGCTGATCTTCTCCTCGCTCTTATAACAGATACGGCCGCAGGCCTCCAACCGTGTTACCAGTGAGCCCAGATCCAGATCATCCTGAATCTCATAGCTTGGATCGACAACAATCATTTATACATCCGCCTTCCAGAAAGGTGACATCTCTCGCAACCCGGCAATAATGGGTGGCATCTTCTCGAGGACAAAATTAATTTCCTCTTCAGTATTATAGATACTCAGGGAATAGCGAATAGAGCCATGGGCCGCGGTAAAAGGAACCCCCATGGCCCGCAGGACATGGGAAGGCTCCAGCGAGCCGGAGGTGCAGGCAGATCCTGACGAGGCACAGATATTATACTGATCCATGTGCAGCAGAATGGCCTCACCTTCCACATACTCAAAACTGACATTCGAGGTATTGGGCAGGCGGTCAGTCTTATGACCATTGAGTATGGCGTGCGGTATGGACGAGAGCAGACCCTGCTCCAGCTTGTCCCTGAGCCCCTTGACCCTGCTGTTTTCTTCCGCCATATTTGCCGCCGCCAGCTCACAGGCCTGACCAAGACCGACAATGGATGCCACGTTTTCAGTGCCGCCACGACGTCCTTTCTCCTGATGACCACCTACCAGAAAGGGGACAAAGGGAGTGCCACGACGGACATACAAAACGCCAACCCCTTTAGGGCCATGCAGTTTATGACCGGAGAGGGACAGAAAGTCGACATCCAGCTCTTTGAGATTAATAGGGATCTTACCTACGGCCTGAACGGCATCGGTATGAAAGAGGATACCACGCTCCCTGGCCATCCTGGCCATCTCTGCGATGGGAAAAATCACGCCTGTTTCATTGTTGGCCCACATGACACTGACGATGGCAGTATCATCAGCCAGGGCCTCTTCATACTTCTGCAGATCAAGCGTACCGTCAGCATCGACCATCAAGCGGGTCACACGATGTTTATGGCCGGTCAGGGTATCAAGATTCTCGCAGAGATTTTTAACAGCCGGATGTTCAACCCGGGTGGTAACAATATGACGTTTATCAGGAAAGGATTGCAGGGCCGAGAAAATAGCCGTTGAATCACTTTCAGTGCCACAACTGGTAAAGACGATCTCTTCCGGCTCAGCCCCCAAGAGAGTGGCCACTTTCTTTCGGGCCTCAGTGACGGCAGCCTCAACCTGTCCACCAAAGCGGTGCATGGATGAAGGATTACCATAATAATCCTGCAGATACGGCATCATAACCTCAAGAACCTCAGGGGCAACCCTGGTGGTGGCGTTGTTGTCCATATAGACAACGTTTTCAGGTCTCATCATTTTGACTCCTCCACAATCAGCGAGTCAAGAACCAGCTCCCGCAGTTTTTTCTCCACATATTCCTTCAAGGTAGTCTGTGATTTTGCACAACTGGTGCAGGCACCCCGTAAGGAAACGGTAACGAAGTCTCCATCCACGTCAACGAGCTCGATATCGCCGCCATCCTTGCGCAGGCCTGGCCTGATCTCACGCTCCAGGGCCTCTTCTATCTTCTTGATCTTCTGCAAGGTGGTCATTCTTTTGGGCTTTTCAGCAACTTTCTTGATATCAGCCCCCTGTACCGTTGCCACCAGGATCTCCCGCAGGCGATCCATGCACTTCCCACAACCGCCGCCGGCCTTGGTAAAATTGGTAATCTCTTCCACCGAACGCAGACTTGACTCCTTAATAGCCCTGATAACCTCAAAATCGGTGACCCCGAAACATTCGCAGACCACCTCCCCTTCCGCCATGGGAATTTTCAGGCCACGATAATTGGCAATGGCCGCCTCAAGCGCCTCACGACCCATTACCGAGCAGTGCATCTTCTCTTTGGGCAGGCCGCCGAGACGATTGGCAATATCCTCATTGGTCACATGGGAAGCCTCATCAAGGTTCATGCCTATAATCATCACGGTCAGGACGGAAGATGAGGCAATGGCACTAGCACAACCGAAGGTCTTGAATTTGGCATCAGCAATCACCCCTTTATCATCCAGTTTAAAGGTCAATTTCAAGGCGTCGCCACAGGCCAAGGAACCTACATCGCCGGTACCGTCAGGGTTTTCAATCTCTCCCACATTCTTAGGATGCAAAAAGTGCTGCTGAACCTTATTAGTATATTCCCACATGAGCTGCTCCTGGTAATTGTATATAAAAAAGAGTGAATGAAAAAAAACAGATCCCCATTCACTTTTGATTCTTCTATTTTGCACACTAAATACTTCACCAATAAAAATCAACGGTCAATTCATACTGTCAAAGTCATTCCAGCAAAAAATGTAACGACTCATCTTCACGAATCGAGAAGTGATTTCACCAAAAAAATTACAACAGACCAATTTCCATGAGCATGGCCATGGCCGCCTGCACAAGGCTTCCGGCCCCGGCGGCAGTCCGTGATTCGACATAAAAACGAACCTTTGGTTCCGTACCGGATGGACGGATCATCAACCAGGAGCCATCCTCAAAGATCATCTTGCGACCATCAATATCAATAACCTCAGCGATATACTGCTCAACATCCCCCACCTTGACCACAGTGCCCACATCGTACTTTTGCAGACGAAGGAGAAGAGCCTTGAGTTCCTCTCCTTTGGCGCTCACCGCAAGCCCACCACGGTCAGGGTAATAGGCCCCATACTCATCCTCAATACGCTTCAGATAGTCGCCCAGATTCAGATCCAGCGTCAAGACCATATCCATCGCCAAAAGCAAACCGATATAGGCGTCTTTTTCCGGGGTATGGCCAATGACCGAGATGCCATCTGACTCCTCAAAACAGACAAGGGCCTGACCGATAACCGGCTTGAACTCCTTGAATCCCACCTTGGGTTCAAAGACCTTCTCGCCTAGCGCCCGGGCGAGCGAGTTGGCCATGTTGGACGTAGCCACCGTCTTGGCAACCATCCCCCGCTTCCCTTTTATCTCATGAAGGAAATGATAGGCCATGGCCCCAAACTGATTCATACTAATCTCAACATTCCCGTCAGTAAAACGAATACGATCCCCGTCAGGGTCAATAATGGCGCCTAGTTTGAGCCTTTCCGGTCTTGCCTGCAGGGTTGCAACCACCTGCTGCATATTCACCGAAGAAGGTTCCGGGGCAATGCCGCCAAAGGTCACATCAACATCCGCCCGCAAATGGATCAACCGTCCACCTGCATTTCCCTCAAAAGTGGCGTAACATGGAGACGGCTGGCACCATGCACCGAATCAATCACGACACAAAGATCTTGATTCTCCGTAAAGCCATGCATGATTGTATCCAGATCCAGACCGTGCAGAGAAACATTCCGGCGCACCAGAGCCTTCCAGCATGCAAGGGAATCGAATGGGTAGATATCCGTCCTCTGAGAAGGCAAGGGGAGAGGGGCGGTCATGGAAACAAGGGGGGAGGCATCGGCGACGATGATCCGCCTGGCATTGGCCGTGATCCTGTCGGTCAGCTCCGAGGCTGCTGGCCCCCCATCAGCACCATTATACTTGAATCCACCATATTCCAGGGGATTATGCGACGGGGTCAGATTAATGGAAAAGGCGGCGCCTAGTTCCAGAAGTGCCGCTGACAGCACACCCGTGGTGGACTCACCGGCATAATGCACGACAAATCCGGCCCTGATCAGGACATCAATGACGGCCGCGGCCAGTACCTCACCGCCAAAACGATTATCAAAACCGACCACACACCCTTTTTTTTGCGCCTCCTGCAGGTTTGAGACCCCGAGAAAAGGAGCCAGCCCCTGCTCCTCATCAAGCTCCTGATAGAGTTCCACAATGGCAGC